>JBDNIP010000868.1:0-8329 GCA_041688245.1 Algoriphagus sp. | reverse complement strand
TGTACTCGAAGGGGTGGCGACCCTTACAGAAACTGATGTAGCCACACTGCAGCATTTTGCGGAAGATCAAGGAAAAAGCGCTGAAGAAGTGACTTCGATCACTGAAGCAAAGCGTGAGATCACATTTGAAGCAACTGGAGTTATCATTAAAACTAAATCTTAGAATGCCAATCTCATTGGATAATCTTAGGGTAGGGCGAAAATATCTCTTGATAAATCAAGGCGAGATCCGCAAACTTGAAATTATTACCCGACTTGGAGGAGTTAATTTCCAAGTGAAAGATCTCGATACTCTTGAGTATTACACGATCGAAGAATTGCTTCAATGGGGTAGGGGTAAAGACTATGACTTGGATGAATTATATTATTGAGAAGAGGTTAAACCCTCTTTTTTTGGTATGTCGGTAGAACAAAGTAAGACTAATCAACTCTTTACAAAATCGATACGAATGTATCATGAGATGAATTGTTTTTAGAAAATATGAAAAAAGAAAAGAGTGCATTTGAAGCAATATTAAGAGCAAAATGCCCACAATGTAGAGAAGGAAATTTGTTTTCAGTTTCATTGATGAGCTATAAAAAGCTTTCTCAAGTCAATCCGGTTTGTGAGGTTTGTAAAGCAAACCTAAATCCTGAACCTGATTTTTATTATGGTGCTATGTACATCAGCTATGGCTTTTCCGTCGCAATAGTGATCACCACTTTAGTAGCTCTTAATGTGCTTTTAGTAAAGCCTGAGCTTTGGATGTACCTCGTCATGGTGCTGGTTTTAAATAGCACACTACTTCCCTTGATGCTGCGATATTCAAAAGTACTCTATCTCTATCTCGTAGGAAAACTCAAATATCGACCTTAGTCCAAGTATTTTTTTGGACTGATAAGGATTAAAATCAATGACCCACACACTAAAAAAAGAAAAAACATAGCAGGGAGTCCACCCATCACGGATAAAATACGAACCCCATCAATTCCTGAGAAAGTAATCATTATCCAGGCCAAAAACCCAATTAAAACCCCCCATAGGATTTTTATATTGGTATCAGAGCGAAAAGTATCAACGTTGGTTCCTTTCATACTGATACTTGCTATAGCATCAGTGCTCGAATCCGCTGCAGTCACATAAGAAATAAATATACCTACTATATAAAGTTGGGCAAACAATTTGAAATATCCTTCATCCTTGAATACTTGGTAGATAATCGATTCCGCACCCGAGTTGTCAAGTAGATTTTTATACAATTCTGGATTAACGGCGGCCAACTCCAGTGTACTTCCACCAAAGAGCGACATCCAAAACAAACAAAACAGCGCAGGCAAAAACCAATTGACGAAAAGAAACTCTCGTACTGTCCTCCCAATGGCTATTTTTCCCAGAAAGAGTGCAGTAATTGGTGCCCAAGCCATCCAAATAGCAAAATTAAAAGTTGACCAATCATAGGTCCATTTCTCGCCAGATCCTGAAGCCTGAGTACTGAGATCTAGAAAATTCGAAAAATACATCTGAAGACCTTCGCTCAGTGACCTACCCACATTGCCGGCAGTACCCAAAATGAAAAATAAGACTACAATTAACCCGAAGAAAATGAGGTTGATCAAGGAGAGATTTTTGATCCCTTTCTCAATTCCTGTTGCTGATGAAATGATAAATGTCAGAAGTATTGAAGCGGTAATACCTGCTTGAAGCAAAGTAAGATTGAGTTGAGGGTAGAACGCTAATATTCCTCCCGACAAACTGAGAATACCAACTCCTAAAGCCGCAGCCATCCCGCTGACCATTGAGAATAAATTCAACATATCCAGGCCGGCTACCGCATATTGGTTAGGGTTACGCCCAAATAAAGGCTGTAGCATTACTCCGAGGGTATAATTTTGCTTTCCCCTATAAAACAAAAGAGCAAAAACCATAGCTGGTACTGCATAGATGGCATAGGGCGTAAATCCCCAGTGAAAAAATAAAGCCCCCAATGCAAAGGACTTGGCTGCTTCCGACTGAGGCAGAATATTTTTGAAATCAGGAGGATAGAAAAAGTGCGAAATTGGTTCGGCACTACTCCAAAAAAGAATTCCTACGGCAACTGTCGTACACAATACGATAGCAAACCAACTGATTCGGCTTAATCTAGGTTTAGCATCTTTACCTCCAATTCGATATTTTCCTAAAGGGCTGATAAAAACTATCAAAGTCAGCATCGTCATTCCAAATGAAAGCCAGCTAAATCCCAGAGAAAAATTGACCAGTATGGCTTGTTGAATTCCAAGGATACTACTCAAAAACAGATCAGGAGCTATCAAGCTAAGTGCAACTGCTAAAATCAAGAGCGCAAATGGAGGCCAAAAAACTATAGGTCTGATATTAAATTTAAAAAAGTCATTTTTGAAATTCATAATTAGCAAAACACAATTCAGGTCAAGAGGTTTAAATAGATGGTGAAATTTTAAATCAAGCTGTCTACTCTTCGTTTAGAAATAAACTAAACTATGATGATCAAAAAAATAAGTTTGTACGTATTGTCAGCATTTTATTTCGTAGCCGGACTTAATCATTTTATTGATCCGGCAAGTTATTATCCACTTATTCCAGACTATTTGCCTTTTCCCGAAATCATAAATATTTTTTCCGGAATAACTGAAGTGGTCGTTGGAACTGGACTGTTATTTCCCAACTATCGAAAAATATCGGCGTGGAGCATCATTTTAATGCTCATCGCCTTCATACCGGCGCATATTTACTTTATTCAGATGGATTCGTGTATTCCTGATGGGCTATGTGTGCCTAAATGGGGTGGCTGGGTCCGATTGATTATTATTCATCCACTATTGATTGGATGGGCATGGATTTACACTAAAACATTATAATATGGACGGAATTAATATTTTTGGGCAAAAAATCAGTCTTTGTAGTAAAGATCCTTTGACTGGATATTATCGAACTGGCTGCTGTGAGACTGGGCCAGATGACTCAGGAACTCACACGGTATGTGCTGTCATGACTGTAGAATTTCTAGAGTTTTCAAAATCTCGTGGAAATGATCTGATGACACCCATTCCAGAATATGGTTTTCCTGGATTGAAACCTGGTGATCAGTGGTGTCTTTGTGCAAGAAGGTGGCTGGAAGCGTATGAATTCGAAGTAGCTCCGAAGGTGATCCTAGAAGCCACAAATGAGAAGACACTTCAAATCATTCCGATAGAAAAATTAACTGCTCACTCAAAATAATGGATTGTAAGTAGTTTACCCATTTAGTATATATTACTAACAAAAACAGAAGGGATACTAAACCATTTTGGAAAGTCACTCGTTAGACCTTTGTTTTTGAATTATACTATGGAGACAATATTGAGCAAATCGAAAGTAGAGGTATGCAGTAAATTGTATTTAAAGGAGCCTTTTAGTTCTGAACTCGGTACTTTAATCGTACGTGAGGGTACCAGACTGATCCAAGAATTGGGGATGGAGAATTTCACTTTCAAGAAACTTGCGAATGAAATAGGAAGTACTGAAGCAGCTATTTATCGGTATTTTGAAAACAAGCATAAGCTTTTATTGTATCTCACTGCTTGGTATTGGGGATGGATGGAGATCAATCTTGTATATTCCACTGCAAATCTGATAGATCCGGAAAAGCGACTGAGGTTAGCAATCAAGTTAATGGTAGACGGTCCAATTTTTACTAAGAATCAATACCTTGATCCGATCCAACTACATCAGTTAGTCATAAACGAATCATTAAAGGGCTACTTAACCAAAGAAGTAGATGCTGAGCATGAGAATGGAATTTTTGCCCAGGTATATAAGTTTGGAGAATTGATCTCTTCTATAATCAAAGAAATAAATCCAACTTATGAATACCCAAAAACGCTGGTATCTACAGTAATGGAGTCAAGTCTTTTACAATCTTTCAACTTCATACACCTCCCCGGAATGATCGAAAAATCAATGGACTCATCAGGTAGATATCAATTCTTTCATCAGCTAGTCTTAAATGCCATCACACATGAATAATAACGGAGGAATGACCCCACTAGCAAGATTGTTCAGCCTGCTTCGAGAGGAGAAGAATCAGGTTTATGCAATTTATTTCTACGCGGTACTAAATGGTATTGTGACTCTGTCTTTGCCTTTGGGAATTCAGGCGATCCTCAACTTTATCCTAGGAGGCAGAATCACTACATCTTGGATCATTTTGGTAATCATAGTGGCACTGGGTGTGGCTTTTGGAGGTTTTTTACAAATCTCTCAGCTCCAAATCTCAGAGAAGTTACAACAGCGAATTTTTTCAAAAGCGGGCTTGGCCATGGCTTATCGCCTTCCGAGGGTAAAGACTGAGGTACTTCACGGAGAATATGGACCTGAGATTGTAAATCGATTCTTTGATATTGTGAGTCTTCAAAAAGGAATTGCCAAACTACTAACTGATTTTTCTACGGCATTTCTACAGGTGTTTTTTGGATTGCTCTTACTGACATTTTACCATCCGACGTTTATCTTATTCGGTATTGTATTAATCAGTATTCTAAGTCTAATTTTTTATCTGACAGGTCCAAAAGGAATGGAAACTGCACTGAAAGAATCAACCTACAAATATCAAACCGCTTACTGGTTACAAGAAGTTGGTAGGACTATGAATACGTTTAAGCTTGTCGGTAACACGCGGCTTCCGATTCTTCGGGCGGACAAGTTGATTCAGAAATATGTGGAGTTCAGAAGAAAGCACTTCTCGGTTTTGATCTTACAATTTAAGGTAATGATTGTCTTTAAAATATTGATCGTTACAAGTTTATTAGTTGCAGGAAGTTTGCTTTTGATCAATGATCAAATCAGTATCGGTCAATTTGTGGCTGCCGAGGTCATCATTGTCATAGTGGTGAGTGCCGTTGAGAAGTTGATTCTTTCATTAGAAACGGTATACGATACGTTAGTTTCTGCAGAAAAGCTAGGACACGTGATGGATCTGGAATTGGAGCATAATTCTGAGACCGAAAAAGTAGTGATCTCACAGCCAGAGGGTCTTCAGTTTAGTTTAGAAAATGTAACCTTTCAGCCTGCAGATGCGCTAAAGTCTATCTTAAAGGATGTCTCGCTAAATATTAACCCCGGTAGTAAAGTCGTGATCAATGGTGAAAGTGGGAGTGGTAAAAGTGCGCTTTTGGCATTACTATCAGGGATTTATGAAGAATATGGAGGAAAAGTGAATGTGAACAACCTGTCTATGGAAATGATACAGCTAGAAAAATTCAGAGCTATGGTAGGAGACTGTTTGGAAACTCAACAAATTTTCCATGGCTCAATCAAAGAAAATATTTTGGTTGGAAGGGACTTCAATTATGATCAGCTGGACTACATCTTAGATTTGGTTGACCTGAAAGACTATATTTACCAACTTCCAACTGACTTGGAAACCATATTAATGCCCGAAGGAAAGGGACTTTCCAGAAAGATAGCGCAGAGCATTCTTTTGGCGCGGGCATTTCTGGGAGATCCGAAAGCACTCATTATGGAAAATTCCCTGAGTGATCTGGAAGAACCGATGAAAACAAGGGTTACTGAATTCATATTCAGCGGAAATTGGACCTTAGTCTTGACTTCTAAGGAAGAAAAAATCATAGCTAAAGCCAGTCAAGTTATCTACTTGGAAAAAGGTACCCTTTTGTATAATGGAAATTTCGAGGGATATAAATTATTTAGAGGAAAGAATTTTTAAGGGTCATGCTAGATATTTCAAAAGTTAAAATTAAAGAATCCATTCCTTTTAGCGGAGCTAAAAGCCTGATCATGACTTTACCTGTTAAAGAAAGTAGACGGAGAGTTCGTATTCTTTCGGGTATGCTGATCACTGTTTTTATTATGTTTTTTTTGCCTTGGACCCAGAATATTCGATCCAAGGGTTTTGTTACAGCACTCCTTCCAGAGGAAAGACCTCAAACGATCCATTCTGTCATCGCAGGCAGAATAGAAAAATGGTATGTGCGTGAAGGAGCCTTTGTACAAAGAGGAGATACTATTTTACAGATTTCAGAGATCAAGGATGAATACTTTGATTCGATGCTCTTACCTAGAACTCAACTTCAAGTAGATGCAAAACTGCTTTCGGCAGATTCATACAGAGAAAAAGTGGGCCAGCTTGAAACCCAAATCTTAGCCTTACAGGGAAACAACGTCTTAAAGCTACAGCAAGCACAGAACAAGCTGAATATGGCAAATCTGAAGGTACAGTCAGACAGTATCTATTCCGAGCAGGCAAAGGTCAATTATAAGATAGGAGTGGAACAATTGGCGAGAGCAGAACAGCTGTTTATGGAAGGATTAAGGTCATTGATAGACCTAGAAACCAGAAGATTAAAATTTCAGGATGTGCAGGCTAAGCTTCTTGCAGCAGAAAATGAGTACTTGAGTAGTCAAAATTCACAAATTAGCTCATTAATTGACTTGGGTGCTATTGAAAATGAATTTCGAGATAAAGTTGCTAAGGCTAAATCTGAGATGTTTACGGCTAAATCATCTCAGTATGATGCGGAAGCCACTGCAACAAAGCTTGAAAATCAATACTCCAACTATGTAGCCCGAAAAGCATTTCGCCACATCCTGGCCCCCCAGGATGGCTATCTAGCGTCAGCTATCCAGGTAGGTATTGGGGAGACGATAAAAGAAGGAGAGCAAATCCTAAATATCGTCCCTGCAAATGCTGAGCTAGCGGTAGAAATGTATGTTCAGCCGGTAGATCTTCCTTTAATTAAGCTGGGTACCAGAGTTCGATTCATCTTTGACGGTTGGCCCGCAATTGTCTTTTCAGGCTGGCCTCAGCTTTCCAATGGTACATTTGGTGGAGTGGTGGTAGCGGTTGACCAGTTCGCAGGAGCTACCAACCAATATCGCGTGGTCGTAGGGGAAGATCCTGAAGAGGAGCCATGGCCTGACTTGTTGCGAATGGGTTCTGGAGCTGATGGGATTGCATTACTAAACGATGTGCCGGTATGGTATGAATTTTGGCGACAGCTCAATGGTTTTCCTGCAGACTATTATACTCAAGAGGAAAAAGATGCTGCTAAAAAGAAAAAATGATGCGAAAGTTTTCGATTAGCCTACTGCTTTTTTTTGTTTTCGGAACTATCCAATCTCAGTCAATAGATCCATTGGATTTTGAATCATTTCAAGTCTGGGTGAGAACTTACCATCCCGTTGCTTCACAAGCGGAAATCAATCTTCTTATGGGAGATCTGGAAGTAAGACAGGCACGAGGAGGTTTTGATCCAAAAATATATGGTACACTTGATAAAAAAGAGTATAAAAACACCACCTATTACGATCGGCAGGAGGTGGGAATAAATGTTCCTACTTGGGCTGGAGTGGAGCTCAATGGAATCTTTGAACGAAATTCAGGTCAAAATATCAATCCAGAGGCCGCTGTACCTTCAGATGGTTTATTGTCGGTTGGGGCGGCTATCAATTTAGGCCAAGGTTTAATCATAGATGAGCGTAGGGCAGCGCTTCGTCAAGCTCAAATCTACCAAGAGTCTACTATTTCTCAGCGGGAACAATTGCTGAATGAGCTATACTTTGATGCTTCAGATGCTTATTGGAAATGGGCCTTGGCTCATGAGAATGTGCTGGTTTTAAATGAAGGAGTAGAGCTTGCAAAAATTAGATTTGAAGGTGTAAAGATTTCCTATCAACTAGGCGATCTGCCCGCTATCGATACAGTTGAAGCATTTTCCCAATTACTGAATCGTCAATACAATCTCCTATCAGCTGAAAATGCATTTTTCGGTTCTATTCAGTTGTTAAATACTTTTCTATGGGGAAAAGGGGGTGAACCAATGTTTCTAGAGCAAGGAGTTTTCCCTCAAGGGTTATTTGATGAATTCATGCCAATTTTAGAAAAGGAAGATTTACGAGCAGCCATTTCAAATCATCCCGTATTGGAAATTGCAGATTTTGAATTGGCCATTTTGGGGGTAGAGCGAAGGCTTAAATCACAGCAAATACTTCCAGTAGTGAAGTTGAAATATAATTTTCTGACAGAAACATTGAATAATTTCGAGTCTCCCTTCTTCGAAAATAATTATAAATGGGGAGTTTCAATATATACTCCATTACTTTTGCGAAAGAGCAGAGGAGCACTTGGTTTAGCAAATGCAAAGATTAATTTCAAACAATATTCCCGGGATCTAAAAGAAGTAGAACTACGAACAAAATTGGAAGCTGAGATTAACAGCCTTGAAATAGTCGGAGCACAAATCACTATTTTTTCACAAAATATTATGACGCTAGAGCTGTTGCTTACAGGTGAAATGAGAAGATTTGAAATAGGAGAGAGTAGCTTGTTTTTAG
>JBDNIP010000128.1:0-1961 GCA_041688245.1 Algoriphagus sp. | reverse complement strand
TTAAGGCCAGTTGCACTGCCCCAAGACTCGTTTGTCTAGACTGTCACAGGAATATATAAAAAGGGGATTCAGAATAGATTCACGATAGATTTTCTAGCAAGATGATTGGAGACTTTCAATGGAAAATCAACTTCCAATTGCTCCAGCGATTCCTGGCCTAAGTGGCAAATAGGCACTACAAAAGTTCACTCACAAAGATTGGCATTTTCGGTTTTGGGAAATTGAAATACAGGTTGAACTCCACCCCAAACTTTTGTCCCACTTCATTCTGAAAATTTTCTTTGATTTCTTCTTTTTTCGGACCAGATGAGTCTAATACCCAAGAAACTCGCATGAAAAATATTCCCATTTCACCACCTACGTGCTGATTTTGTTTGAGGATATTGCCTTTACTAATAACCCTCACAACGATTCATTTTTGATCTGGATATTCGATGATTAGAACTGACTTATTGATAATTTTCGATTACGAGTTCCAGATTTTCCAAGCTGCTTCCGCCTGAAGGATGAGCATTTCATAACCATTTTTGGCTTTGCCACCTTTTTCAAGGCAGGCTGACATCAAGCGTGTTTCTGAAGGATTATATACTAAATCATATAGCCAATTGGCTGAGGTCAACTGATCAGCCGGAATGTCTGGTATTCCTTCAGCTTTTGGATAAGTCCCCACAGGCGTAGTATTAATGATTAGCTGGTGGGTTGCGAGGTAATTCGGGTTTTGATGTAAATCTTCATAAGTGATTAGCCCTTGTTTTGGAGTTCGGGAAACGCTTAGAAGGGAAATATCCAACTCTTTCAGAGCTTGAATTATGGCTTTTGAAGCACCTCCAGTCCCAAGCACCAGCGCCTTTGGCTTTAAATCCCCCAGCCAATTTTCCAAAGAATTTTTGAAGCCAATATAGTCGGTATTATTTCCGACTAGTTTCCCTTTTTGAATCGTAATGCAATTGACAGCTCCAATTTCAGCACAAGATGGATCGAGTTCATCCATCAATGCCAGTACCTGCTCTTTGTAAGGAATCGTCACACAGATGCCTTCCAAATCTGGATTGTCTGCTAGAATTATTTTGAGTTGAGATACATCGGGGATTTCATATAATTCGAAGCTACAATCTTGAATACCTTCCTTTTCAAACTTTTCTGTAAAGTATTTCTTCGAAAAAGAATGTCCCAATGGAAAACCGATCAAGCCGAACTTTCTCATGATTTCTTTAGATAAGCTGCCAATTGGTCAATTCCTACCACCAAAAATATTCCAAACAAGAATCCGGCAATGGCCATTCCAATTTGTGGTTCTAATCCTGTCTGCTCGAGGTATTGACCCGGAAAAAGATTACTGGTCAAAAACGGTTTTTGCTCCCCACTCGATGAAGTCCGAAAAGCCGTGACAACTTTCCAAGGCCAGAGCTTATTCATCGAGCCCAGCATAAATCCCGAAAGTAAGCCAATCGTTATGGCATAATATTTTTTGAGAAACCAGGAAATCACTCGGCTAAAAGAGAAAATTCCCACGATACAGCCCGAAGCGAATAATGCCAGGGTGACAATATCACGCTCCCCCACTGCTTTCAGAATCGTCTCGTATTTTCCCAAAATCAGTAATAAAAAGCTACCACTAATTCCTGGTAAAATCATTGCACAGATTGCTATTGCACCAGAGACAAAAGTAAACCAGGCTACATCTGGAGTAGTGGCTGGAGGAAGTTCAGTGATGAAATAAGCCCCAACAGTTCCTATTACCAGCGCCACGATCACACCCGAATGCCAACGCTTGATCTCACGTAGAATTACAAATGCGGAGATTAGAATCAAACCACAGAAGAAGGACCAAAGTGGAATCGGATGCTCATCCATCAAATAGGCAATTACTCGTGACAATGAAAAAATACTGGTCAATATTCCCAATAAAAGGCTGAGCAGAAAGGTGCCATTGACAGCTCTGTAGAATTCTTTTACCTCGA
>JBDNIP010000867.1:0-2020 GCA_041688245.1 Algoriphagus sp. | reverse complement strand
TGATGGAAATACAATCGTACATGAGGTATGTATTTTTTTTAATCACAAGCTTTTGCGTGGAAATCGCTCAAAGAAAGTTCAAAGTGTCCATTTTGACGCATTTGAATCTGAAAACTATTCACCTTTAGCAGAGTAAGGAATCGTTATTGATTATCATACAGCTGTGATCAGACCGTTAGAAACGCAGAAAAAATTAGTATATAGAAGCAAATTGGATAATAATGTCATGGTGTTAAAGCTCTTTCCAGGGATTACTGATAAAATCATGGATGCCTGCTTTGCTATTCCCGGATTAAAGGGTGTCGTGCTCGAAACTTATGGATCTGGAAATAGCCCGAGTGAAAAATGGTTTATGGAGTCACTTGAACGCGCAATCAAAAAGGGTATTATATTACTAAACGTATCTCAATGTAACGGTGGACGAGTGATTCAAGGAAGATATGAGACAAGTAGGGAGCTTTTAAAAGTCGGAGTAATCAGTGGTGCTGATATGACAACAGAGGCCGCGATAACCAAGTTGATGTTTCTATTAGGTCAGGAAAAAAGTCTTCACGATGTCCGGGCAAAACTGATGATTTCGCTTGCCGGAGAAATTACCGCTTAATAAGATTTCCGGTCTATTTTCCAGGAAAGTTTGGATTGGGAAGCAATAATAATTTCATTTGCACTCCAATTAGAGAGCGATCTAAAATTACACATAGAGAGGTGTCCGAGTGGTTTAAGGAGCGCGCTTGGAAAGCGCGTATACCTGTGAGGGTATCGAGGGTTCGAATCCCTTCCTCTCTTCCAGATTAGCCAGTTTCAGAAATGAAACTGGCTTTTTTCATTTCACTTCTAAGAAGATTAGGACTGACCTTTTCGAAAAAAGCTGTTTCACGTTTCAAAAAAAGAAATCGTGGATATTAGCCGGTAACATGTCGATATGGTATATCTCCGCTTTTTTACTGACAAAAGGTGAAAGGGGTATAGAATCAGATCTCCCGATAGTCAGCTAAGATTAGCGAAATGTCTGCATCAGTTTCCTGTCATTTGCCCGGCTCAGGTTGGTAGGTGTTCCAACCGGTAAGCCAAAGAAAATAAGGTTAGCTGCATATTTGCAAACAATTATATTAAAAATCACTAGCATTTAAAGTCTATACCTACTGATTGAAAACTTTTTCTGAAAAATTTTATTCAATTTTTATGTTATAAATCTGGAATAATCTACTCTTATCTCTTTTCAGAAAATTCTTAGAAAGGTGAAGATATATTTAAAGCTATCAAACTAGGTAAGCTCTCAATTCAATTTTTGTCATAACTGTACGAAAAGAATATTTTAAATCGGATGATCCGCAATTATGCCAGTAATCTAATTTTCTTTGTTGACTGGCGGGGCAGGCCCACCAAGGCGAGGCAGGCCCACCAAGGCGAGGCAGGCCGATCACGTCCGACAGTGATCGGGAGAGGTACCGGCAACGCTAGTTGCATATGTCAAATTGATTTTCATCTTTTTACTGATGTAATTGCAGATATATATAGTATAAAAATTAGAAGGTATAATCAATTGAAGAAATTCAAAGGAAGCTTTAGAGGTGCAAATCGTACAAACTTTAATTCTGATTATTTTTCCATATAAAAAATTAATAATTTTCAAAAGGTCTTAAATAGTTGAACCTATTGATTGATAGCTGCTTTACACGTGCTTAGTATGCGGTTTAAAAAAAGGTTCCTATTCAACGTCTTTTTTATTTTTCTTTCTGAAAAAAAATAAGAACCTTACCGGAGAGTTTGAAAGTATTGCTTAATTAGTATTAGATAGAAAGTTTGCCCATTCATGTAAAACTTGTTTAAACGAGCTATTATTGGGTAAGTTTCTGAAAAAATCTGAAGTTGGCAGTTGTTTTTTGAAATTAAAAAATGATAACTTTAAATTCATGTTACATTTGAACCATTTAACCTTTACCAAAAGTTTATTTAAAATTCACACTATGAGAAAGTTAATCGCTTTGTTCATGCTTGCAGGCATACTATTTTCACCTGC
>JBDNIP010000866.1:0-1124 GCA_041688245.1 Algoriphagus sp. | reverse complement strand
GCATCGGAGATTGGCAATCAAGTCAGCCTTCCCGATCCAGAGCTTCAGGTAGGGTTCTTCTTTCGCCCGATGGAGCGATTTATGGGAAGTCAGCAGGCGGATATCCGCTTGATGCAGATGTTTCCCTGGTTTGGAATGTTAAAAGCTCAAGAGTCCGAGGCTGATCAAATGGCATTGGCGCGCTACCAGCTTTTCCTAGACGCTACAAACAACCTTTTCTACCAAGTCAAAACCAATTGGTATACTTTGGCAGAATTAGAGCAGGCAATCCGGATCGCCGAAGAAAATCTCGAAATCCTTCGCAAATACGAGCGAATGGCATTGATCCGTTTCGAAAGTGCTGCAAATCAAGCTGCAAGCCCAAGCTCTGGAGCTATGGCTTCTTCACCCACTGCTAGTTTTTCCACAGGTTCAGGCGGAATGAATACCATGGGAAATCAAGCTCAGGGTATGCCCAGCCAAGGAAAATCTTCGGCAATGGCTTCTCCGGCAGCAATGGGATCCACCGGACCTGGAATGACTGATGTGCTACGAATTCGACTTCAAATCAACACCTTAGAGAATGATCTGGAACTGCTGAATGCAAATAAAATTCCGCTTCAGGTGGAGTTAAACAAACTGATGAATTCCCCTCGGGAAGGTCAGATCGCTACTCCCGAACCTTTACTTCCCTTCACGATGAACTTGGAAAAACAGGCCATCCTAGACAGCATCACTGCCAATAATCCCATGCTAGCGATGTACGATGCGGAACTTTTGGCACTGGAATCTCAAAAGCGTATGGCCAAACTTGATGGTCGACCTATGCTTGGTGCAGGAGTCAATTACATGCCTTTCAAACCCAGGATTCAAGATGGGATGTCAATGGGTGGAAATGATATGATTATGCCTATGATAACGATGACCTTACCTATTTATAGAAAGAAAATCACTGCCAAAATCAAAGAAACTGAACTTCGTCAGGAAGCAGTTCGCTTTAATAAAGAGAACACACTCAACCAACTGGAAATCAGTTGGTCAAAAGCAATTCGTGATCTAGAGGATGCGAATAGAAAAGTAGCACTCTATGATTCTCAGTTGGAGCTGGCAAAGCAAAATTTAAGCTTACTCCTGACTGCCTATGC
>JBDNIP010000865.1:0-1576 GCA_041688245.1 Algoriphagus sp. | reverse complement strand
TTTTTTTTCCTCGGATGACAGTAGAAGTAAATCACCTATTTTTTGTCCCCATAGAGAAAGGGGATTGGCTTGGTCATGCAGACGGAATGGGCAGGCTTATCGCTAATGAGACTGTTTTGATTAATGACTTTAGCAAGGAAGAGCAGAAAGACTACATCGACTTCTTGGGTGCGCTGCATAATGCAAGGCTGAAATGGAAGACCTTCCTAAACCTTGCTGTTCGAGATTTGTAATCTCGAACCTTGATCTAGGGATTTGCAATCCCAAAATGTTCGACAATTAATTGTCTTAGATAACCGTTCTTTTCCATCTTTTTATTTTTCTGGATTTGTAATTCAACCAATCCCAAAAAAGTTCGACGGCTTCACCGTCGTGGAATCAATCTCTGTCTTTTTAACCCCCGGTTTCACCGAGGGTTATTCATGGTTTGACCACTTCATGGTCTACCTAACTAAATTCTCTTTCTATTGATTAATCGTTATAAAAAAGATCCTGAAATGCCTGCCCGCCTCGCCGGGGATCAAACCATGAATGCCTGTGCGCCGTGGCGTAGCCATGGGTAAAACCCATGGATCGGCAAACATGAATGCCGAAATCAAATCCCGAAGGGCTTGAATTATTAATTATCTGATGTTGCTAAAAGGTAAAAAAAATCTACAGGTTAAATAGGCATATTCCCGTATTGTTGTCAGGAGTAAAACAACTTTATAACTTGAAAAAGCTTTGTAGAGAATTAAAATAACCTCTAATTGAAGTCAAGATCGACCCATAAAATCATTTTAACTAGTCAAGTGTAACCATGAACAATTCAGACTCAATCATCACTTCCATCAAGGAAACATCAGGAGATCTCAATTGGCAAGAGTTGCTGGAAAGCATCATTTCGGCCTTTGATTGTACTGCAGGAACCATCCACACGCTTGACCATACGACCAATCTATTGATGCTCCAATCCCAAAAAGGAATACCTGACTTCCTTTTGCCAAAAATGTCTTCCATTCCGATCGGAAAAGGAATGGCCGGAATCGCAGCTGAGCGGAAGACTCCGGTAGAAATGTGCAATCTGCAAACTGATGATTCTGGAGTAGCTCGCCCAGCTGCAAAAGAAACCAAAGTGGAAGGTTCCATCGCAGTCCCAATGTTATTGGAAGGGAAACTATATGGAACCCTGGGCATCGCCAAGCCGGTACCCTATGATTTCACCAAGTCAGAAAGTGATGCATTGTTGAAAATTGGGGAGGAGATCGCTAAAAGTATAAAGCCCTAAGTGATACCATGGTAGTAGTAGTTGAAGTCCACACCAGGCCTGTGTCCTGACAGATCGGAAGTAAGGGTTTAGTGGTTTGTGAGATACCAATCAAGCTTTAAAATAATCGGAGTTCAGCTTCTGGAAATGCAACACCACGGTAGATTTCTTGAGAACTATTTTTTTGAACTTACCCCTATAATATTTTCTTTGCGCTTCTACGAGAATCCTTTGTGTCCTTCGTGGTAAAAAAATAGACCCACTGTATAAGAGTTTTAAAAGAGGGATTGCAGTCAAGTTAGAATCAACAGCTTTTATAAAAATGCTTTT
>JBDNIP010000015.1:0-1952 GCA_041688245.1 Algoriphagus sp. | reverse complement strand
TATCCCAGAGATCGAATAAGTTTCCTCCTAGGTATATTTCATCCATTCAACTGCCGCCAAGCTACTATTTTTAGCTTAACTCAATTACAAGAATACAGCCTGCGACTTTTAGAATATACATAAACTTTAATATGTATATCCCCATAGCTGCACGTACTTAATTAAAACCACATCTTGATTGGAATCGTATCAAATCCCCCCTTTTAAAAGGGAATACGGGGGGGAGTCAAAATCAAATCAGTAATAAATTCGGCTGTGAGCAATAATGAGGATACACATAAATTTTAATTCGCTGAATGAAAAAATTGAACCAGTGTTAGCTATAAATATCATACAGGCTTCTTATTTTCAAGAATCTATTCATAAAACAAAACTATAGCGCTAACAGATGAAAGTAAAATTTTTCAAGTGGATTGTATTTTGGTTGGTGGTGATCCCTGTAGCTCTTTTTGCTGCCGTTTTGTCGATAGCTTATTTAAAACAAGATGCGATTGTGCAATCTCAAATCGCTACGCTTAACAGTCAATTTCAAGGTAAAATTACTGTTCGCGATACGCACCTGGCTCCTTTTGCAAACTTTCCGGACATTTCCATTAAAATTGACGATGTGGTGGTGTCCGAGAGCAAAGCGGCTGAAGCGGCTAGTATTCTGGATGTTGCTCATATTTACATCGGCTTTAATCTTTGGGATCTCGCAGCGGGCAATTATGACATTCACTCTTTGCTCATTGAAGATGGATGGTTTGATTTGATACGCCATACAGATGGGAAGACAAACTTTGAAAATGCTTTGACTTCATCTGCTGGGAATTCGGATGGGCCGCCTCTAGCTATTCATTTACAAAAAATAGAACTCCAAAATATAGCGATCCAGCAGCGCGAAAAAGCCACAGATACGGCTATTGGAACTCTTATTTACTGGGCTAAAGGAGGGTTTAATTCAGGCGATGGCCAAATCAAAGCACATGTAGACAGTGAGTTTGAGCTCAATATTTTGCAAGACCAGGATACGACGTATTTTAAACACAAACATTTCGAGTTTCATACAGATCTGGTCTATACCGAAAAAACCGGTTTGCTGGTCTTTGAACCTTCGGGCATCAGGATGGAGCATGGGAATTTTGAGCTTCAGGGAAGTGTAGACACCAAGAATGAGATGACCGTAGCTCTTGAAGTGCGCGGGACAAAGCCCAATTTTGACATGTTTATTGCCTTTGCGCCAGCAGAGCTAATCCCCGTCTTAGAAGGTTATGAAAACGCAGGGAATATTTACTTTAATGCCACACTTCAGGGGCCTACGACCAATGGGAGACAACCCTTCATAGATGCCCGATTTGGTGCAGCGGAAGCCTACCTGGAAAATTTTGCAGCTAATTCACGAATTGATAAGATGGGCTTCTCTGGTCATTTTACAAACGGGGAAGCTAGAAACCTGCAAACCATGGAGTTTTCACTGCGGGATATTAGCGCCAATCTGGAAAACGGGAATTTTGTTGGAAATATCCAGGTGAAAAATTTCGAGTTCCCCGAAATTGATATGCAGCTAGACGCGGATTTTGATATTGCTTTTATTGTAAGTTTTTTAAATCTTACAGCAGTAAAAGATGCAACAGGCACTGTAGAAATGAAGCTGAAGTTTCATGATATTATTGATTTGGACAATCCTCAAAACGCACTGAATGAGCTAAATCAAGCCTATTATGCTGCTCTTAAAATCGAAGACTTGGCATTTGACTCCGAGGAACTCCCTGCTCCATTAAAAGACCTGGATGTCCAATTGGAAATGAACGGAAAACAAGCGAAACTCGACCAGTTCAATTTAATATTGGGCAATTCTGATCTTTCCATTACAGGGTCACTCACAGATTTACCCGCCATTATTCATCATACTGTGGCACCGGTTAGTGCTACTTTAAAGATTAAGTCCAATATTTTGGATCTAGCGGAGCTTA
>JBDNIP010000864.1:0-1829 GCA_041688245.1 Algoriphagus sp. | reverse complement strand
GCGATATGTAAGCCTTGGGATCTTATCGTACAACCTGCACCGGTTGGGCAAACTACTGCTGGCTGCCCAGGCCGCCCTGGAAACCAGACAAGCAGCTTAAGCAGTAAGCCTGAAAAGAATAAAAAGACAGTCGTATGGAAGCGGTATGTCCGGGCGAACCGAAAAGAGGGGTAAATCCGGGGGATTTACCCCTGAAAACAAAAAAATCGAAACTTTGCCAAAATGCGAAGCCAATCAGCGGGCAACGGAAATTGAAAAAATCTAAAAATTAGTCTTTTTTGAAAAAATCAGGAGTTTCCGTTCTGGCACTAGTTACAATCACAGGTAACAACGGAAAAGAATTTGCTCACTACAAAGCCATATCCGAGTCACTTGGAATCAAATTTTACTTTCCAATAACTTATCACAGCTGGGAAAGAGGATCAAATGAAAACCTGAACGGATTGATTAGACGATACATCCCCAAAAAAACAGACTTTGGTACCCTCTCCGACAGGACATCGAACAAATTGAACACGATTTAAATAACAGACCAAGAAAACGATTTAATTATAGCTCACCTTTAAATATGCTCAACAGAAAAGTTGCATTTGTGATTTGAATGCAGCGAATAAAAAAAATGTATCACAAATAAGATATTCTCTTTCAGCATTAGGAAATGAAAAAACAAAAAAGTGTATGTTTATGGTATAATGATATATGCAAAAGAATCCATAGGATAAAATCTATCTGAAAAGCGTAAACACTAGGGATTGATCAAAAGTGATAGCTGAAAGAAAGCAATCTGTTTTCTGAATCTTTTCATTGAGAGAGAGAATAGAGAAAATTCACAGATGAGAAAATTTATAAATACATATAATATGGACAATCAATCCAGTAGTCAATTCAGCCCTTTACAGATAACTTTTACTGGCAAAAGGGTCGGAAGCCTTTCCGGGTTTGTCAAGCTTTTAGCTAGTTGGTTGATTTTTATAGGAGCAGTTATGCTTCCAGTTTTGGGACAAGCCCAGACAAAAGGATCCTCTTCTGGGCAACAAAAGGATGTAATTCCTTTTATCGATTATCAAAATTTAGGCAATACCCAATCTAGAGCTAGGACTTTGGCCAGTCCAGCAAATGCTAGGGTTCAGGGAGATTTTCCAGATTTGTGTAGTGGTATTTACAATCTCAACTTTGAGGATCCAAAACTGGTATCTGGTACAGACCGGCAGGCAGGTGCAGTTTACACTTTTCAGAACGTGGTAACCCTACCTGGAAATGTAATTCATGCTCGTGTGACAATAGAATCTGTTGTAAATGGTTCAGTGAGTTTATTTGATAACACTGGTGATGGTTTCCCATCGGCGTTACAGCCGAGCTTTTTACCAGAGGATAATCGTGCTTCTGGTCAGGGATTTTCAATTTTCAATTTCGAATTCCTAACAGGTAATTACGATGTTTTAAATGGACAAATTACTGAAGCATCAGCTATCACGATACCTGCTTTTAATTCTTATTTAGTAGACATAGATGGAGATTCATGGGTAAATGAATTTCAGGCTGTTTCGGGCGGTGGAACGGTGACTTTTGGTCAAGGCGCAACGGAAACAATCGAGGCTTTGGACGACTTGGCCCCATTTGCCACCCGATTTCAAGATAAAACTCAGTCATCTTTGGATTCAGAAGGCCTACCTATCGATGTTTTTCACCGAATGGTTAGAGTGGAATTCACAAATATTCAATCCTTTAAATGGAAGTTTGGTGTTAATTATGCAAGTTCAATTACTGGTCACAGCCCTCGATTATTTTCCTTTTATGTTTTATGTATCCAAGGATTTCTATCTGCTGCG
>JBDNIP010000863.1:0-4646 GCA_041688245.1 Algoriphagus sp. | reverse complement strand
GGCGGGCCTGCCTCGCTGTGGCGGGCCTTAACGCCAAACAAATAAAATTAGGTTACTGGCACAATTGCGGATATCCACAAAGGAAATTAACAATTGGAGAAATAAAAGAAGTTAGAATACGATTCTGAAGTTAAATACCAAGCCTACAATTCCTCTCTGTACTGGGTCCTTGTGCTGAACTATATTTAATTTAACAACCATGCCCTACTAGCTGAATCAATCTTAAAGTAAAGCTCAACTTCAGAATTTTAGGAACCCGTGTTCAAGCCCTCCAGGCTTATCCTAAACTATCTAATCCATCCTTTCCCGTGGGAATTGCCAATCATGGTTTGACTGCTTCGGCGTCCTGATTATTTTTTCTATAATTCAATTTTTAATTATGATCCCAACAATATCGAACCATGAATAATCAAGCCTTTGGGCATTCCTTTGCGTCAGTTTGCGGTTAAAAAAATTTCCAATACCCAAAATCATTGCTCCTTCTCCATCGAAATCCTATTTTTACGAGGGCTAATTTTTCCAGAATACACACATGACTCAAACAGAAGCTGAACTCCGAATCACCCAACTCTCCGATCAGATAGACCGACACAATTCTCTCTATTATCAGGAAAGTGCACCCGAAATATCTGACTATGAATTCGATCAGCTCTTGGAGGAATTGATCAGTCTGGAAAATCAGTTTCCAGATTTATTGAAGTCAGATAGCCCAAGTCAGCGAGTTGGCGGTATGATCACTAAGGATTTTCAGACTATAGAGCATTCGACAAAAATGCTTTCTCTTGGAAATACCTATACGATTGAAGAATTGATGGCCTTTGATGAGCGAGTTGAAAAAGGTCTTGGAAGAACTGACTATGAATATTTCTGCGAAATGAAATTTGATGGTGTCGCCATCAGTCTAGTCTATGAAAATGGAAAGTTGGCTAGAGCTGTAACCCGAGGAGATGGCTATAAGGGGGACGATGTCACTGAAAATATAAAAACGATCCGAAACATTCCACTTACTATTAAAGGTGAAGGCGTTCCCGATAATTTTGAAGTTCGAGGCGAAATATTTTTACCCCACGCGCAGTTCCAAAAAATAAATCAGCTGCGCGAAGAAAATAGCGATGCTTTGCTCGCAAATCCTAGAAATGCAGCTTCTGGAACACTGAAAATGCAGGATTCTGCAGTAGTGGCTAAACGAAGATTAAATTGCTACTTCTACCAATTACTTGGCGTAGATGAAATCGAGACCCACGAGGATGCCATTCATCAAATTGAAAAATGGGGTTTCAATGTCTCCCCAACTTACCGAAAAACGAATTCCATCCAGGATGTGTTCCGATACATTGAAGATTGGCGTGAAAATCGTTTTACACTTCCTTTGGATACCGATGGCGTAGTCTTGAAAGTCAATAGCTATGCACAGCGGGAGGAACTGGGTTTCACAGCAAAAAACCCTCGTTGGGCTATTGCCTATAAATATAAAGCCGAAAGCGCAGCGACTGAATTACTCTCGATCACCTACCAAGTTGGGCGTACTGGAGCAATCACCCCTGTGGCAAATTTAGCGCCAGTGAGTCTTGCTGGAACTACCGTGAAGCGAGCTTCGCTTTATAATGCCAATGAAATAGAACGTTTAGGGCTTCATGCCGGCGATTTTGTCTATGTGGAAAAAGGAGGTGAAATCATCCCTAAAATCACAGGAGTAAATGAGGTCCTTCGGAAATCAGAAGCAAAACCGATGGTGTATATCACACATTGCCCGGAATGCAAGACTGAATTGGAGCGAAAAGAAAGCGAAGCGAAACATTACTGTCCGAATAAATTGAAATGCCCTCCTCAAGTATTGGGGAGAATTGAGCATTTTGTCTCCAAAAGAGCAATGGACATTGATTCATTGGGAACGGAGCGAATCCGAGCCTTGATCGATCAGGACTTCGTCATAGATCCAGCAGACCTCTATGACCTTGAAGCTAAAAAAGTGGCTCTCCTTGGCTTGGAAATGTCGCAAGATCAATATGAGCTTGAAGGAGATGGACTACTGTACATCAAGGTAGAAAAGGCACTGTTTGCTTTGACTGAGGGGATTCCCTTTAAGCAAATCCAAGATTTTCTGACTGAAAGTGCTGTCTTACCACTTTTCGAAACCTTAAAAGCATTTCAAGAACAGATTCGGGTCTGGAAGAAAAAAGTCCCTGCCAACACGGGAATGGTAGAGTTTCTGATCAATTCCCTGACAGATCATCAGCTTCCGAAATTAGAGGATTACGTTCCCGTCGCGCTAGTCTTGGAGATCTTTCTTGGACGAAGAGTAAGCTTTCAGGAAATTCTTGTAGCCAGCAAAAATGAGGGAACAATTCATGGGATCTTACTTCATCTTAATTTAGATCTATCTGATGAACTCCGAGAGCGAATCAAGAAACTAAAAGCAAATACCTTTCAAGATGGGGTCATCAAAAATATGATGGAAGGTATTACCAACTCCAAAAGCCAACCTTTTGAAAAGGTGCTTTTTGCAATTGGGATTAGAAATATCGGTGAAAACACTGCACAGCTTCTTGCAAGACATTTTGGGACTATTGAAAAGCTTGCCGCTGCTACTTCAGAAGAATTGCTCCAAATCAATGGCGTAGGTGAAACTCTGGTGACAAGCATTCATGATTTTTTTGAGCAGGAAGCGAATCAAAAGCTTATTGACAGATTAAAGGCTCATGGATTAAATCTAAAAGTAGATGAATCCAAACAGCAAGTTTTAGGAAGTGCACTTGCAGGAAAAAGGATATTAGCCAGTGGAAAGCTGATCAATTTCAAGCGGGACGAGATCGTAGATTTTGTACAATCTCACGGTGGCCAATACATCAGTACGGTTTCCAAAAATCTTGATTTCATTATCGAGGGTGAAGGAATGGGTCCAAGCAAAAAGGATAAAGCGATCAAACTTGGCGTTCTGATGATCTCTGAAGCGGAATTTTTGAGGATGATAGGAGGTTCATAGGGGCGAATGATTATTTGCCCTTGCAGCCAAAACAGAATTAAACCCATTTTTTTTAAATCAGCGCGTCATTTCCTATCATCCCATTATCTTTGGCCTCCCAAACCTAACAGTTATGAATCAATTTAAAGGCACCGGAGTGGCATTAGTCACTCCTTTTCATGAAGATTACTCCCTTGATCTTGGTGGACTCAAACGCCTAATTGATCACGCGATCTCAGGAGGAGTAGATTACCTGGTAGTTCTCGGGACCACTGGCGAGACGGCAACTTTGACTAGTTCAGAGAAAAAATCGGTACTGGAAGCCTGTATTCGCTATTCATCGGGCAGAGTCCCGATCATGCTTGGGATTGGAGGCAACAATACTCAGGCGGTCATTGAGGAAATTCAATCCATAGACTTTACTGGTGTCTCTGCCATTCTTTCGGTAAGCCCTTATTATAATAAGCCATCACAGGCTGGAATCATCGCACACTACGGTGCTATAGCCGACATCGCTCCTGTGCCAGTGATGCTATATAATATTCCGGGACGGACCATGTCGAATATTACTGCCGAGACAACTTTGACTCTGGCGCAGCATCCAAATATTTTTGGAATGAAGGAAGCAAGTGGCAATCTGGAGCAATGTATGCGTATCTCAGCAGGAATGCCTGAAGATTTTCTTTTGATTTCTGGAGATGATTTGCTGACTAAAGCCATAAAGAGTATCGGAGGCTCAGGTATAATTTCGGTCTTGGCAAACGCACTTCCCACGACCTTCCAAAAAATTAGCCATGGCACCGATCGAGAGCAGTTGGAAGCTAGTTTTTCACTTTTGGAAATCAGTGAGTTGATGTATCTAGAAGGAAATCCTGTTGGGGTTAAAAATCTTCTGAAGCATATCGGAATTTGCGGAGACCAAGTCCGCCTCCCCATGCTCAAAGCCACAAAAGGTCTAAATGATCAGATTAAAGCTACATTTGATCAAATTTAAGCAGTATGAATCCTAAATCCATTGTCGAACTGAACCGGGTAATTCAAGATACGCTTGAAGCTAATCTTGAACCGGTTTATTGGGTGGTCGGAGAGCTTTCGGATTTACGTTTGGCTCCTCAGGGACATGCTTATTTTGAATTGGTCGAAAAACAGGGCAATCAGGTCTTAGGAAAAATCAAGGCAAATCTTTGGCAATTCACCTACCGTACGGTCGCTGCACGATTTGAATCAGTAACTGGGAGTGGACTTAAAAATGGAATGAAAGTGCTTGCTCAGGTAGCAGTGAACTTTCATCCACTTTATGGCTTGAGTGTGAATGTCAAAGATATTGATCCTTCATTTTCCTTAGGTGAACGAGCAAGACTGCGACAGGAAACCTTGAACAAATTAACTCAGGATGGCCTCTTGCGTCTAAATGCAAGACATACGCTGCCCACAGTAATCCAGAAAATAGCGATTATCAGCAGTCCAAGTGCGGCAGGTTACGGAGATTTTGTTAATCAAATCGAGTCAAATTCAGAAAGTTATAAAATCTACCATAAGCTCTACCCCAGCACTATGCAGGGTAATGAAGCTGTCTCGAGCATTATAGCAAGTTTGATTCGGATTTTTGAAGAGCTGACAAAAACCAAACCTGATGTGGTCATTATTATCAGAGGAGGTGGCGCACAACTTGACTTGGATTGCT
>JBDNIP010000862.1:0-2836 GCA_041688245.1 Algoriphagus sp. | reverse complement strand
TATAGCTTTGATTTAGTACGCAATAAAGTGAACCTTATCGTGTTGGCAGGTCGGACGGGAACTGGAAAGACTCGTTTGCTTAAAAGTCTTGAAAAAAAAGGAGAGCAAATTTTAGATTTGGAAGGAATTGCCAACCACAAAGGCTCCAGCTTCGGTGCAATCGGACAAGCACCTCAACCTACTGTCGAGCAATTTGAAAATTTACTCGCGGAGGCTGTGATAAAATTAGATCCCGAGCGACCGACTTGGATTGAAAATGAAAGTCGGAAAATAGGCCGCCTAGTTTTGCCAGAACTATTTTATCAACGGATGCTTGAATCTCCATTGATCGATATTCAACGAACTGAGGCCGAGCGAGTCAAATTAATTGCGGACGAGTATGCCATTTTGCCAAAAGATGAATTAATTCAGGCAGTTCTTCGCCTTAAAAAGAAACTTGGAGGCTTACGAACCTCCCAGGCTATTGAAGCCATCGTCGATGAGAATCATGAAGATTGGATTGCCAATCTTTTGATTTATTACGATAAAGCTTACGATTTTGACCTAGAAAAGCACGAATCAAAAAATACTATTTCGCTGAATTTGGAGGGAATATCTGAAACTGAAGCGGTAAACCAACTTATAAATGCTAGAAACCAACTTAGCCCCAAAACTACCCACAAGACTTACTGAATGGAGTGAAGGCTCCGGCTGTGGCTGTAAAATCGCCCCCGCAATTTTAGATCATATCCTAAGTTCCAGCGGTTCATTTACCCAAATGGATCCAAACCTTCTTGTGGGAAATTCAGGAAAAGATGATGCTGCGGTCTATCAAGTATCACAAGAAATTGCAGTCATCAATACTGTCGATTTTTTTACTCCAATTGTGGATGACCCATTTGATTTTGGGCGAATTGCTGCTGCAAATGCACTTTCAGATGTCTATGCAATGGGTGGAAAACCAATATTCGCCAATGCAATTTTGAGTTGGCCGGTAGAAAAGCTCGCTCCAGAATTAGCAGCTAAAGTCATGGAAGGTGCTAAAAGCATCTGCAAAGCTGCTGGCATTGAATTGGCAGGTGGGCACAGCATTGCAGCGAAAGATCCAATTTTCGGACTGTCTGTGAGTGGGATAGTTCATCCCAAAAAGATCAAACTCAACAAAGGAGCGAAAGCAGGAGATCTGATTTTCCTCACCAAGGAATTGGGTGTTGGGGTGTTGGCCACTGCACTGAAACGACAGAAAATTACAGACGAAGATTATTCCAAACTGATTGATATCACCTGCACGTTAAATTCAATTGGGGAAGTTCTAGGAGATCATGAAGAGATTCATGCGATGACTGATGTGACAGGTTTTGGACTTCTGGGACATCTGATCGAAATGTGTGAGGGGGCCGGACTTTCAGCAACTATTGAACTGCCAAAGCTTCCAATGATCTCAGGTGTGCAGGAATACATCAATCAGTTTATCTTTCCGGATAATACCTATCGAAACTGGAATGCCTATTCTGTCAAAACAAAAGGTGTCATAGGTATGGATTTGGTTAAGCTCTGTGATCCTCAAACTAGCGGGGGTTTGATGCTGGCAGTAGATCCGGAGCAAGTGGATTGGTTTAGAGAAACTATGGAAAAGGCCAACCAGTCCGTTTGGGAAATTGGTCGCTTCAATGAAAAAATGGAACACATCGTAGAAGTTTTGACATAGGTTAACTTGGCTTTCTTATATTTAATGAGATCAACCCAAAAGCCATGAAAACCTGCTCCATTCTCTTAATCTTTCTAACTGTTTCATTTTCACTTATCGCTCAAGTGCCTGAAGACATTACCAGTGAACTGGTAATTCTGAATATCAAGACCGGTGAAGAAAAAACCATTCTGAAAGAAAAGCGTCATTTTGAAGCGCCCAACTGGTCAAGAGATGGGAGCTTTCTACTGATAAATTCTGGTGGATTTTTAGAAAGAGTGGATTTGGAAGGCAAGAAGCTTGGGCAGTTATTTCCGGATCAAGTTTCGAGGGCAAATAACGATCATGGAATTAGCTTTGACGGAAAAACTCTGGTCATCAGCAAAAGCGAACCTGGCCAAAGCTCACAAGTCTTTACCATGCCGATGGACGGCAGTTCATCTCCAAAGCTGCTCACCGCCAAATACCCCAGCTATTGGCATGGAATCAGCCCTGATGGGGAGACTTTGGTTTATTGTGCTGAGCGTGACGGTGCTTGGGATATTTATGCGATTCCTACTGCTGGAGGAGCTGAGATCCGATTAACGGATACAGAAGGATTGGATGATGGCCCAGAATATTCTTACGATGGGAAATGGATCTACTTCAACTCGAATCGTAGCGGTAGAATGCAAGCCTATCGAATGAACCCGGATGGTAGCGGCGCAGAGCAGCTGACTGATGATGGACTGGATAATTGGTTTCCGCATCCCTCACCGGACAACCGATCAGCAGTGATTATTTCCTACCTGGAAGATCAAAAAGGATCTCATCCTTTTGGCAAAGATGTCAAGCTCCGGCTGTTAGACGTAGAAACAAAAGCAATCCGAGACCTAACCAAAGTTTTTTATGGCGGTCAAGGCACCATCAATGTGCATAGCTGGTCACCTGATGGAGAGTGGATTGCTTTTGTGAGGTATGAGAAATAGACTAAATGGATAACTTTTGTTCTGAGTAGATTCAATTCAGTTCAAACTTATACACATGAAAAACCAACTTATCCTCCCTAATTTCCTCATTTAAATAGTGGGAAAAAGGTAGGTAAAGCCCGTCCTTGGTCACGAAAAACGAGAGTGCATCATACTTATGCGCTGGTAGCTCTATCTCTTCAAGCAAATTTAGATTTTCATC
>JBDNIP010000861.1:0-8031 GCA_041688245.1 Algoriphagus sp. | reverse complement strand
TTCTTCATCTTCGGTCTTGTATTGGCGCATCCAAACAAACATCGCATCATAGGCCAGATTCAAATCAAAGGCTAATTCTTCCAATTTTTGGATTTGAAGCGTATCGACAGTTTCACTCATTTCCAGTATTTCCACCTTTTTCTCAGCTTCTTTCTCTAACTTTTTCAATTGACCAATTTTTGGCATCACTTCATCATGAATAGAGATCACCTCTGCTCGCTTGATTCGATTTAACTCTTCTTGGCTTGGCTGACAAGAGTATAGAACTGCTGTAGCGAGGAATAAAAAAAACAATGTTGCTTGTCGCATGGTATTAAAGTTTGAGTCAACAAACTTACCTGATAAATCATAAGAATTTTGATAAATGGGTTGGCAATTAATCCGAATGCAGCCATTAATTTTAATTTATAATCTAAAATGCTATGAAACCTATTTGCTTTGCCGATGGCAAAATCATCCCTGTTGAAGCTGCTACTATTCATCCAATGGATTTGGCTGTAATTCGTGGCTATGGAATATTTGATTTTTTCAGGACGGTAAATTACCAGCCGCTCTTCTTGGAACATTACCTAGATCGGTTTATTGCTTCTGCAAAAAAGACTTTCATTCCACTGGAATATTCTCGCGGGCAACTGCGGCAAATTATTACTGAATTAATTGACAAAAATGATTTGAAAGAAGGTGGGTTGCGAATGGTATTGACCGGCGGAATTTCAGAAAATCACTTTTCCCCAGCACAGGGCAAGCTATTTATCTTTGCAGAATCTCTAATTTTTCCTGCCCAAGAAAAATATGAGAAAGGTATTAAATTACTTTCAGTTGAATATGTACGATCGATCGCAGAGATCAAAACCACCAACTATGCCTACCCAGTATGGCATAGCTTCCAATGGAAAGAGGCAGGAGCTGAAGATGTAGTATATCACATGAATGGAGAAGTCAGTGAGAGCTCCAGAAGTAATATTTTCATTGTCAAAGATGGTCAAGTGAGTACTCCAGATAAGCATGTACTTCACGGGATTACGCGGAAACATGTGATGGACATCGCGGGTAATGTAGCTATTCGTCCGATTTATTTTAAGGAAATGCTCCAAGCGGATGAAGTCTTCATTACCAGTACAACCAAGGTTCTTCTCCCTGTAACCCAGATCGACAATCATATTATTGGAAATGGGAAAGTCGGTGAAGGGGCGCTTGACATTCTGGAGAAGTTCAAAGCACTTGAAAAAGAACTTTGTTATTGATGAAAAACTCAATACCTACTAATTATTCTAAACAGTAAAAAATAAGCCGAAGAAAGTATCTTCGGCTTATTTTTTATATCTCGTCTCTTACTAATCAATCCACCAATGCCGCATCCTTGAGGATATACATCAGTTTTTCAGGATCCTTGCTGTTGAGTGTTAGTTGACCACGTACTTTGACCCGGTTGGATGTATACTTGATCGGTCTGGAAAGCATTACTTCCATAACAGTCTCCGGTCCCCCAGACCCACAAAAGAAACATTCTGCCAAAGGTAAGCTTGAAAGTATGATATGCTCTGGTTTGAACATTCCTTCAAATGGGATAATGTATCCATCGGCCTCCACTACTTTTCCTTCAAGTTTTGAAATATTAGTCGAGAAGACGGGAACGTACAGCTCGCCGTACTGATCTTCACTGATTTTATAAGACACTTCAGATAGACTTTTCCAGACATTTTGAGTCTGAGCAAGTATTGCACAGATGCTAAGTGCAAAGAAGCCTAAAGTCAATAATGAGATTTTAAATATTTTCATAGTACGAAATTATACTTTTTAAACTGATTAGACTCTGGTAAGTTGCTTGGCAATACTAGTTTTATATGCTGTCCAAGCGGGAATTAATGAGGCCACTAATCCAACAACCAAAGCGTATGCTATAATCCAAAGTTCTTCTGGAAGGAAAACCCAAGCTTGAATACCTGAAACCACTGATTGTTCATTTGAACTGATCAGTACTTGCAAAAAAACATGCCCAAAACCGATCCCAAGCAATGCACCAATTAATGTTAACAATAAGCCTTCCATAAAGATCAAAATTACAAGCTGAAAACGTGTAGCGCCAATCGCCCGAAGAATCGCCAAATCATATTTTCGCTCTTTCAATGAATTATATAAGGCTATAAAAATTCCAATACCTGAGATTCCGAGCAAGACAATAGCCAATCCTTTGAGCAAGCTGACTCCTACCCCAAGTAATTCAAACAATCGAACCATTTCAAAAGCTGGCGAAGCTGCCTGCATCACTGTTCTAGAATTGATCATTCTCGGCAGTTGAATCGCTGCCATGGGACTTCGGTAGGAAATTAAATGTGAGGTAATCTCTCTTGGTCGATCAGAATGTGGGAAGCCAGTCTGTGCAACTGGTTTCTGAAATGCTTCATGATCATGGCTGCTTGACCCACTCCTGGCGGTCGAGTCTGAAGAACCTTGCTCGTCATGGGTCAGCCAGACAGATTCGATACTTGTCATCACCAAACGGTCCAAGACATTTCCCTGCTGTTCCAAAATCCCCTTCACTTTAAAATCATACTGATCATGCTCATGACTTCCTACACTGATCCCGTGGCTTCCGGCAAATACATCATCGACCTTCAATCCAGTCTGGACAGCTACTTCATTACCTAAGACCACTTCAAATGGCTTTTCCCAAAGTATTCCATTGGAGACTATAGCTTGATAGCTTTTCAAATAGTCGTAATTAGTGCCGACAATCCGAAAGCCTTTATAATTATCCCCGAGTGCAAGCGGGATAACGCCTTTGACTAAGCGATTTTTAGCTAATTTTTCTACCTCCTCCATGGGGATATTTCCTGTGGGAAAATCAACATGATAAATACTGGAAAGGATTAATTGAAGTGGACTACCCTTTGCCCCTACGACTAAATCAATCCCGGCTGCATCTTGAGTGATCTTCTTTGCGAATTGATCCTGAATGAGAAGTAATACGGTCATGATGGCAAGTCCCAAAGCCAAAAGCAATGCGTTTAAACCCGTAGAAAGCGGTCTAAATGTTAAATATTTCCAACTCAGCTTGATTAGATTCATGTACCGGAAACTTCAATAAATTTTGAAAAATGTACTTTCAATCGCTGATCATGCGTGACAATTACTAAAGCTGCGCCGATTCTTTCTGCCTGACTTTTCAAAATCTCAACTACAGCCGATGCGTGCGCATCATCCAAACTCGAAGTTGGTTCATCAGCCAAAATCAATTTTGGATTGTTCACTAAAGCACGGGCAATGGATACACGCTGCGCTTCCCCTTCACTCAAGGTCAATACAGATGCATTTGCTTTGTGGGCTATTCCAAGCTCTGTCAATAAGATCATAAGGTTCTGACCCTGTTTTTTTGTGAAATAATTAGCAAGTTCTAGATTTTCGATCACCGAAATAGCTGAAATCAAGTGAGGTTTTTGAAATATAATTCCAATTTCACTCCCTCTGAATTGATCAAGGCGTTGGGAAGAAAGTGTTGCCAAGTCTATTCCATCAAAAAGAACTTCTCCTGATTGAGGTTTCATCAGACCTGCCAAAAGATTCAAAAGTGTAGTTTTCCCACTTCCCGATTGGCCCAAGATCACAATAGCCTCCTTCGAATCGAGTTTGATATCCGGAAAACAAAGGGTTTGCTGATCTGGATGAGTAAATTTAAGGTTTGAAGTATGGAGCAGCATCTAAATTATATTACAGGAATTACAACTTTAAAGGTAGTCCCTTTGCCTTCGGCACTTTCAAATGTAATCTCACCTTTTAAGACATCCATACATTTTTTCGCAATCGAAAGTCCCAGTCCAGAACCTTCAATAGTCCCAACATTATTCGCTCTAAAGAACCTATCAAACAGCAGTCTTTGTTCCTTTTTCGGGATTCCAATCCCTTTATCCAGTATAGTCCCGACAAGATTTTTATCAATATACTCTAAGATGAAATCTACTTCCTGCCCATCTCTTGAATATTTGGTTGCATTCGAAAGGAGATTCTCAAATACCTGATATAATAATTCAGAGTCGGTAGTAATGGTCTTTGGAAGGTTAATTGTCTTTGAATTGATTTTGACATCAGTCTCCATCCCTGCTTTGATCGTATCTAGAAGCTCATTAACAAATGCTCCAGTAAACATCTTTTTAGGCCTAAACTTCATTTGATTGGCATCAGCTTTACCAAAGAATAAGACGCTGGTCAGCAAATTATTCAGTATACGGACCGAATTTTCAATTTTCATTGCATGTTTAGCGATTTTCACCTTGAATGGGTGTTCTTTCTCACTGTAGATTTTAAGGAGTTGAGCAGAACTCAGGATCGAGGTCAAGGGTGTTTTAAAGCCATGAGAGACATTTAATACAATACGTGATTTAAGCTCATTGATTTCCCTTTCTTTTTCGAGGGCTTTGGTCAGTTCTTTATTTGCATCGTAAAGCTCAACTGTACGTAGCTTAACTTTTTCTTCGAGCTCATTATTCAGCTTTTGGAGTTCCTTCTCTTTTCGGTCTTTAAAGATTGCCAATTCGATCACCATATTAAGTTCTCGAATATTGAACGGCTTGATCACATAGGCACTTGGATTAGTACCAACGACTTTATTGAGCGTTTCAGCATCTGAACTTGCACTCAAATAAACAACTGGGATATCATATTTTTCATTGATGATTTCTGTGGTTTTAATTCCGTCCAGTTCTCCAGCGAGATTGATATCCATCATGACAATATCCGCATGGTTTTGAGTAAGAAATTCCAGGGCTTTTTCGCCCGAATCTGCAATACCTAGAATCTCATGCTTATTTTTTTCCAGTGCCTTTTGCAGTAGAAAAGCCGAAGCGGGATCATCTTCTACAATCAGGATCTTAAGGGTGAACATTAATTAAAAATTGAGGATGGACACTATTTATATGGGGAAAATACAAAAATTATAAGCTCTAGATAGGAATTTAGAGTTTTACGACTGTTCTAGACTTTTTTTGGCTAACAATTGAAATCTCTCCACACAACATAACAATTAGATTTTTTTGATACTAAGTATCTGATCAATAGTATTATAAAAGTGATTATTTTGAGCACTATCTTATTCGGAAGCTTCAAAAACTTTCACAAAATAATCCTTTAACATTCCTACTCCTTTATCTAAAATTTTGACTGGCAAGTTTGAATTCCCCTGTTTTATGCTAAGTTTTATTTGTCCTTCGCCCACATATATGATTGTATTACTCACCAAATTATCACCGATCATCTCTAGCAAACGCTTATCAGTTTGATCACGAATTGAGGTTTTGAGGTAACATTTAGACAAGATTGAGATTCTTTATTTTTTCTCATGTTTGTATCCGTCCAGTGGACCCATATAATTTGTCTTAGGAATTCCAGGGGATTGGGGTGGTAGGATACTGCTGCCAATTTGAGGGAAGAAGTTGATAGCGCTCTATTTGCTTATGACTCTGGATTCTTTCCAGTACATCCTTCAGCCATTCAAATTTGTTAAGCTTGATTTTTTACGGTTGGCGATAAAGGAGTAGATCCCGGCAGCCTGCTGTGCAGCCTGCTGATATGATCTGCAAAAAAGGAAATTCTTGCGTAATATTGCCAAGGGACTCACTGCATTTTCTATCAGGTTCTTGCCAATGCCCATCTGGCCATGATGCACGTAGGCAGTCAGTCCTGCCCGCCTGGGCAAGCTATAGTCGATGGCTTTTCCCATCGGACTGTTGGGTCTGTACTTGCACTGGTTTTCTTTCATCCATTTTTCCAGCCTGTCCAGAACGGGTCGGGCGAGCGTTTTTCTTTCCCTGGTTCGTTTCACCCAGTTCAGCCTCTCTTCCCGCATCCGTTATTCCAGTCCATAGCCACGTTGCATTTTATCGAGCACATAGCTGGGCCTGACTTTCATCATCCATGAGTACATTGGCAAAGTAGCGTCTGGAATATGCACCCAAGATAATCGGGACATGCCATACAGAAAGTCAGCGGGGTAAGGCTCAGACAGTAAGGCCTCAGTTTAAGGGGATGTCCTGCGGGTAATGAGCAAGGCAGATAAACTATAACATCCGCAAAAAATAATTCCAATTTTATCACTACTTTTAGAATTCATCATTGTTCTTTGTTTTAATTTCTTTATCAAGCGGAAAAGGTTTTACCAACGTAAATTAATAGGGAATTGTGTGCAAATCACAAGCTGTCCCGCAACTGTAAGTAACCATCAAGTTTTTACCCATTGTTGTCCACTGCCAAAAGCGGGAAGGACGGTAAAAATGTTACAAGTCAGGAGACCTGCCTAGTTCGTATTTGACAGTGCTTTCGTGGAATGAAGCAGGTTGTTAATTGGTATATTTTGCCCGATAAATAGCATTGTCTATTACTAGGGATAAGTGTGCTTTTTTCTATCCTTACATTTCCAAAAAACATTGTGAGATTTCAAGCATAAGAGCTTTTAAATAAATTTATCAATTTAAAAGTAAAAAAAATGCGCACACAAAATCTTGGCTATCCGAGGATAGGTAGCCAGCGTGAATTAAAAAAAGCTACTGAGCAGTATTGGTCAGAAAAAATAAGTCAACAGCAGTTATTGCTAACAGGTAAAACAATCCGCCTACAAAATTGGCAGATACAGGCAGAAGCGGGAATTGACTTGGTTCCTTGCAACGATTTCTCGTTTTACGACCAAGTGTTAGACACAACTCTAATGATTGGTGCTGTGCCAAAAAGATATCAAACTCTGGCAGCAACAAAGCAACTTACTGACATTGATTTGCTTTTTGCAATGGCAAGGGGCTATCAGAAAGATGGCTTTGACATTACTGCAATGGAAATGACGAAATGGTTTGATACCAATTATCATTACATCGTGCCTGAATTTACTGCCGATCAAAAATTTTCATTGCTTAACAAGAAGGTCATAACAGAATTTTTGGAAGCAAAAGCCCAAGGTTTTACCACAAAGCCTGTTCTTATTGGCCCAGTTTCCTATTTGTTATTGGGCAAAGAAAAACAAGAAGGCTTTCACAGAATTGACTTGTTAAGTAGTTTATTGCCCGTTTATCTTGAAATAATAGGGCAATTGGTATCAAATGGTGCGGCATATATTCAATTTGATGAGCCTTGTCTTTCATTGGAAATTACCGAAAATGAACAATTGGCAATAGAAAAAACTTACCAAACAATTGCTGAAAAATTCCCAAAACTACATATCATTTTAGCAAGCTACTTTGAATGCTATGGCGACAACCTGCCCACTGTCCTAAATTTACCAATTCAAACGTTACATTTGGATTTAGTGCGATGCCCATCGCAAATTGATGATATTTTAGCAAGCGATTTTCCAAGCTCCAAAACCAACCTTTCATTAGGTGTGGTTGATGGCAGAAATATCTGGAAAAATGATTTTCAAGATTCACTTTCTATCATAAAAAAAGCGCTGGATGCCATTGGTGCAGATCGGGTTTGGATTGCTCCATCTTGCTCATTGATTCATTGCCCTTGTGATTTGACTTTTGAAACAGATGAAAAATCGTTGCGGCCTGAAGTCAAAGATTGGTTGGCTTTTGCAAAACAAAAAATCAATGAAGTGGTCACGCTTAAACAACTGGCTAATGGCGAAAATCCAGCATTGGCAGACGTAAAATTGCGAAGTAATATTGAATCCAATGCAAAACGCAAAACTTCGCCACTTATCCATAACCAAAATGTAAAACAGCGTGTAGCCAATATTACAGAAAAGGATGCGCAGCGGCACGATGATTTTCAAGTAAGAAAGTTAGAACAACGTAAAGCACTGAATCTGCCCTTATTTCCAACTACTACGATAGGTTCTTTTCCACAAACTCCCGAAGTAAGAAGTTGGAGAGCCAAGTTCAAAAAAGGCGAACTTACCCAAGAACAATACGATAATTTGATTGCTAAAGAAACCGAAGAAGCTATCCGGTGGCAAGAAGAAACCGGTATTGACGTATTGGTGCACGGTGAGTTTGAACGAAACGATATGGTGGAATATTTCGGCGAACAGTTAGAAGGTTTTGAGTT
>JBDNIP010000860.1:0-1989 GCA_041688245.1 Algoriphagus sp. | reverse complement strand
TTGTATTTTTCAAATTTGGGCAAAATGAGTCGCATAGCCGTGTATGGCCGTGTGTTTAGAATCATGGTAGCGGAAGGGATACTGGGAAAGGGTGTCTTTAATTCAGGGATTGATCAAAAAAACATTCTGGATATTCTTCAATTGGATAGAGCGGAAGAAGTGCTGTTTTTGGAGGAGTTTGGTGGGTATCGGAATGGTCAGGAACCAGAAGAAGTGCTTGAACGAACTAAGAATAATACTAATGACTTTATAGATGGCAAGAGTACAATTGAACTGATCTACTACCCAAATAAGTTCTCTTTCAAGCAATACACATTACTCATTGAATACTTATTTGAAGAGGGATTTTTAAATTATTCACACCGGCCTTACATCCAGGATTGGGTGAAGTTTTCAGCTCACTATCAATCGAAAAAATACCTTCAGATAGTATTACAACTCTATTTACTAAAGAATTTGAAAGCTATATCCAATGGAAGTAGTGTTAAGACACTACTATTGTGTGCCTTCTTAGAAAGACTGAATGGTGATGTAACTGGACTAAATCTATTCTTTTCCCGCCTGTCTTATATGCCTTCGCTGATAAAGGGAATACCCTTGCTAGTCATAAAAGGAATGAAATCGGCGGATTTGAAAAACTGGAAGAAAGTTTGGTCAGATGTCAATGTGAAGTTTGCCATTGACCCTGAGCCGAAAGAGTTTCAGGAACTGATCCTCAATTTGTTCTTGAACTTCGGAAAATCATTTTTAGAGAATCAACCAACTCTCCGAAACCAGATTCCTCTTGTATCGAAGCTAATATGCGAGGCACCGTTAAGTGAGCTGTTTATGCGGCGGATTCATCCCGAATTGTTTATTGAGTTCTTCAAGATAAAACCTGCCAAGGAAATTCATACTTATTTTTTGCAGGGAAAAGATCCTTATTTGAAGGCATTAGTAGGTAAAGAATTTCTAACAACTTGGTTTGAAGAGTTTTTCAAGAACTCAAATGAAATTCAACATGCCAAGTTTCTAGGCTTGTTTCACAAGAGCTTCTATTCGAATGTCTACACCAATACGCAACGAAACTTGGATACTTTTCTTAGCGGCTTTTTCCGCCTTAAAGAAGCTCAGAAATCATTCCGGAATGTGATTGAGAAAAAACCAGAGGAGATGGCCCTTTTTTATCAGGCCTATCCAGCACTTTTTGGAAGTGTAAGATCCGGAACTGGAGCAAGTGTGATGGTATTATCGTCATTAGAGATTTTTCAATTGTTTTTGGAAGGAGGTCTGCTACCCAAAGGGATTTCTGGCATTCAGCAATTGGCTGAGGAACTGACAGATCTCAATGGGAATGACCTGAAGAAACTGAGGATAGTAATTCATGCAGGTCTCCAGTCAGAAAAAGGGAAGCAGAACTTCTGTAAATTGGCTAATTATCTTGATGAAATATGGTTTTTAAAATTGATCTATCAAGATCTTCCAGGGGACTTGGATGTGCTGACCACATATATCCGCAAGAATACCCAACAGGATTTTTTTCTAGATCTACGTGTGAGCAAAAAGCTGGACAGATTAATTTTTATTGTGTCACGTTGGTCTATAACGAGTGTTTTAGTGAAAAATTCCTCTGGAATTCTTTTAGATATGGTCGAAAAATGGATGGACTTGGTTGATCATGATGTGATAATGCAAGTTTTTTCGTCTGACTATTACATCCCAGAATTGATTATTACCCTGAAAAACTCAAGTACTAAACTGAAGAAAATAATAGGTAAAGTAACAACGGCAGAAGAAAAAAAAATCATGCTGATGCCACCTGTGAAGATAGCGCCAATCGATTATGTTGAAGGGGTAAGTATAGCAAATGCTGGTTTGGTTTTGTTTTGGCCTTTTTACGGAAGATTTTTTGGTGCATTGGGAATGGTTGGTAAAGAGGGTATGAAGAGTGAAGAGACAAGGGAGCGAGCAATTCAACTGCTTCAATATATTGCTACGGGAAAGACTGAA
>JBDNIP010000859.1:0-17209 GCA_041688245.1 Algoriphagus sp. | reverse complement strand
TGGTCATTACGCCAGTGAGCCCACACAACTTAAATGTTCGTCCCATAATAGTTTCTGATGAAAGCGAAATAAGCTTCACAATTGAAGGGCGCTCGGAGAAGTTTCTAATCTCTCTGGATTCCCGGTCAACATCAATTTCTTCAGAGGTTAAGTTAATAGTTAAAAAAGAAGTCTTTTCAGCAAATCTTATAAAATTACCAAACTACCATTTCTTTGATACGCTACGACAAAAACTAAATTGGGGATTCGATATCAGGAATTAAGTTTCAATTTGTCCGAAAATACACCAATCTTAGCTTAACAATTATTAACCTGCCAACTACCAAGATGCGTTTTTTAAACGTTTGGTACTTCATAACTTGCAATGTCTTGAAAAAGATCAATTTACAGATTTCCAAATACTTACTGCTTTTCAGCTTTTTATTTACAGGGTTTGCCCAGGGATCATTTGCTCAAAAGTATGAACTAGGAGGAGGAATAGGCTTAGCAGCGTATTCCGGTGATATTATTCGGAAAATTGATCCGGGCCAGTTAGGGCCCCAAGTCACGTTGTTTGGCAAGAGAAATTTTGACAATGTTTGGACGCTTCGAGTTGGCATTAATACTGCCATTATTAAGGCAGCTGATAGCATTAAACCTATTGATGAATTGGCCCGAATTCGGGATGCCAGATTCAGAGGGGGTGTGATCGAAGGATCTGCAATTATGGAATTTAATTTTCTTGATTTTTTGAGAAATGGTTCTAAATTCAGATTTTCCCCATACGCCTTCTTTGGAATTGGATATAGCCTTTTCCTCATGAAAGGAAACACCTATGCATTTAATTCATCTTCTCAATATAACTTGGGTTCGGTGGTTATTCCTTTTGGAGGTGGGGTTAAGTATCGCCTCGATGATCGTTGGACTTTAGCTGCAGAAATAGGCTTTCGACCCACATTCACAGATTATCTGGATAAGATAGATAGCAAAGAGCCTTCAGTCCCTAAATTCCAAGATCCTACAAATCCTGGTGTGCCATATGGAATTAACTTTGGAAATCCTTATGATAAGGATTGGTATTATTTCATAGGAGTGACCATTAGCTATACTTTCGCCTCGAACAAGTGCTACGCCTATTAATTAAATCGATGGTGGGTTAGATAATTGAAAAAGAATAGGCATTTTTGTAGCTGCAAAAAATTAATATTCGGCAACGAAGGAATGAAGGAAATAAAAGACCGGAACAGAATCCCCCGACATATTGCAATAATAATGGATGGCAATGGGCGCTGGGCCAAAAAGAAAGGGGCGATGAGAATATTTGGCCATAAGCATGCTATACAGGCAGTTAAAGATGCAATTGAGGGCGCAGAGGATTTAGGTGTCGAGTACTTGACATTGTTTTCATTTTCTACGGAAAATTGGTCTCGTCCACAAGATGAGATTAATGGTTTAATGGAATTATTGGTAAAGACGATTACAGATGAAGTCCCAATGATGATGAAAAACAATATTCGACTAAAATCGATCGGGGATATAAACAGTCTTCCTCCATCTGCCTATTCAAAGTTAATGGAAGCGCAAGAAACCACCGGTGAAAACTCAGGACTGAAAGTTGTATTGGCTCTAAGCTACAGCGGACAATGGGAACTTACTCAAGCTACCAAACGCATTGCTCAAAAAGTCTCAGAAGGGAAATTGAAACATTCCGAAATCACGCAACAGGTGGTTGCTGATCATTTAGAAACTGCTGGTATTCCAGATCCTGAATTGATGATCAGAACAAGTGGAGAGTTCAGGTTAAGTAATTTTCTCCTCTGGCAATTGGCCTATACGGAAATGTATTTCACTCCTGTATTATGGCCAGATTTTAGAAAAGAGCACCTTCATGAAGCAATTTCCGATTATCAATCTAGGGAAAGGAGATTTGGAATGACCGGTGAGCAAGTTAAATCCTAAGTTTTGATGAAAAAAAGTTTACTTATTCTGTTTTGTTTTATTTGGGCCAACAGTTCAATGGCACAAATTCGCTTAGGCCAAAGTCGCTATGCCTCAAGTAAGCCAATAGATATATTAGAGCTTAACTACGCTAAGCCCGAAACCTACCGGATCGCCGAGATCAAAGCGGTAGGACTATCTACTTTAGATGAAATTGCAATCATTTCTCTATCAGGATTAAAAGTTGATGATCAGATCGAAGTGCCTGGCGATGCCATATCAAATGCTCTCAAAAAACTTTGGGGACAAGGGATCATAGGAGATGTCAAAATTCTAGTGACAAAAATTGAAGGTGAGGATATTTATTTGCTCTTAGACCTTACGGAGCGACCTAGATTCTCCCGTGTGGAATTCTCTGGAATAAATAAAACTCAAGAAAGTGACCTAAAAGACAAAGTAAATATCAGAGGTCGTGTTGTCAGAGATGATGTGCTGAACAATGCCAAACGTAACATTGAAAAATATTATCTAGACAAAGGTTTTCTTAATGCAGAAGTTAAAATTGTTCAAGAACGTGACACAACACTTCCTAATTCAGTCAAATTACGCTTTGATGTTGTCCAGAATTCAAAAGTACAAATCAATGAAATAGACTTTTTCGGCAATAAAGAGATTGCAGAATCCAAACTTAAAAGCAAGCTGAAGAAAACAAAAGAACACGCCAGGATTAGTATTTTTAAGGATATATACACGCGACTCGAAACTGTCAGTCCAAAAGATGTAAAAAGCACCTTATTCTATACTGACAGCGCTTCGTCAGAGGATGCGAAAAATTTCATTAATAAAAATTTCAAACTCAATTTTTTCAATGGGTCAAAATACATTCCAAAAGAGTATAGAAATGACAAGGAGAGTGTGATCAACTTCTACCAAAGCAAAGGTTTCCGTGACGCCAAAATCGTTGCTGATTCTATTTATGACTACGGTGAGGATAAGATCAATATTGATATTGCGCTGGAGGAAGGGATGAAATATTATTATAGAAATATCACCTTCAATGGTAATTTCATTCACCCTGACATTGTGTTACTGGCCAAGCTTGGTATTCGTAAAGGTGATGTCTATGATAAGGATAAATTAGATAAACGTCTCAATTACGATCCTGCGAAAGGAGATGATGTTAGCTCACTTTATCAGGACAATGGCTATTTGTTTTTTAGCATAGACCCTGTGGAAATCAATGTGGCAGGAGATTCAATTGATTTGGAAATGCGAATTTTTGAAGGGCCACAGGTAACTGTTAATAGTGTTAATATCAAAGGTAACGATCGAACTTCTGATCATGTGGTAATGCGGGAAATTCGGATTTTACCAGGTCAGAAATTTAATCGGTCGCTGCTAGTGCGTACTATTCGTGAGCTTTCAACTCTTGGTTACTTTGATCCTGAGAAAATAAATCCGGACCTTAGACCAAACTTCGAAGCAGCAACAGTTGATATTACGTTCGAATTAGAAGAACGTCCTAATGATCAAATTGAGTTGTCAGGTGGATGGGGAGGGTTCATGGGCTTTGTGGGTACAGTAGGTCTTTCGTTCAATAATTTCTCCCTCAAAAACATAAAAGATTTTGATAAATGGGATCCGCTTCCAGTAGGAGATGGACAGAAGCTTTCGCTTCGGGTGCAGGCCAATGGTCGAACTTTCCAGAATTATTCTGTCTCACTTACCGAACCTTGGTTTGGCGGCAAAAAACCAAACGCACTAAGTTTCTCATTTAACCATTCTATCCAGCGAAGACTGAATTTTCAGAATAGTGCAAATTTTGGTGAAGAGTTAGGCTCCTTCAAGATCACAGGTGTTACCCTTGGATTGGCTAAGCGTGTCACTTGGCCTGATGATTACTTTAGCATTAGTAATTCACTTCAATTCCAAGTATACCAATTTGATCGATTTGGAAGAAACTTTGGCTTAAGTTATGCTACAGGATCTTCTAAGGCCATAAATTTCAATACGACCATAGCCAGAAACAATATTGATAATCCCATCTATCCTAGATTTGGATCCAATATCATCTTGGCTATATCCGCTACGCCACCTTATTCCTCTTTGAATAATAATCTTGATCGTGAATCTCCTGATGAGGAAAAGTACGAGTGGCTCGAATACCATAAGTGGATGTTTGATGCCTCGGTCTACACCCCATTATTTGGTTCAACGAAATTGGTCGCCAGTGCCAGGGCGCACATGGGCTTCTTAGGCTCCTATGGCAATAAGCTAGGACTTATTCCTTTGGAGCGATTTGTATTAGGAGGCGATGGAATGAATATGAATAACTTTGCATTAGGGCAAGAAATTATAGGATTGAGAGGATATGAGAATCAGTCGCTTACGCCGGGGGTTTTGACCCGAAATTCCGAAAATCCTGAGCAGTATGGAGGGGTAGTATATAATAAGTATGTGATGGAAGTTAGGTATCTAGTATCTCCAAACCCATCAGCTACCATCTTTGTGCTAGCATTTGCTGAAGCAGGGAATAACTGGGGTTCATATGCAGACTACAATCCATACGATTTGAAAAAATCAGCCGGAATGGGAGCTAGAATATTTATGCCAGCGTTTGGATTACTTGGAATCGACTGGGGATATGGATTTGATGCTATTCCAGGACAGACACAGCCAAGTGGCGCTCAGTTTCACTTCACCATAGGACAGCAATTCAGATAAGTCAGACGCTAAAGAGTTTTGGTTAAGTTATTCAAAATTTCAATAATGAATCGTTCAAAGATAAATCCTAGTTAGAAACAAAAGGTAAGCATGGATAAATCGCTGAAACTAGTATTGTTATTGCTCATAATGCTTTCAGCAAGGAATTCAGTCGCTCAAAAGATCGGTTACATTGATTCTGAATACATTCTAAATAAGCATCCGGATTATAAGGTAATCCAGCAGGAAATTGAAAATATCAGTACCGAATGGAAGAAACAGGCACAGGATTTGGATAAGAACATAAAAGATCTTTCCATACTTCTAAAGGTCGAGGAGGTACTGTTAACAGAAGAAATGTATCAGCAAAGGCTGGAACTGATCAAATTGAAACAAAAAGAATCTCAGGAATTCAACAGCAGAATTTTTGGGATCAATGGACAATATTTCCAAAAGCAAGCAGAATTACTTCAGCCACTCCAATCAAAAATCTACGATGCGATCGAGCGAGTGACCAGAAGAAATAATCTGGGAATGTTATTTGATAAAGCTGCCGATCCTTCGGCGATTATCTGGACTGACCCAAGACATGATTACTCTGAATTTGTTTTGGAAGAATTAGGAATAGAAGACAACAAATAAAAGAACCAAAAAATGATGAAAGTAAAAGTTATCCTTTCCGCAGTAGTATTGCTTTGCGCAGGATTTGTCGCTCAGGCGCAAGAGATCAAAATTGGGTACACCAATGTTGAATTTATAATGGATTTGATGCCGGAGATGGAACAAATTGGAGCTGATATTCAAGACTATCAGACCCAATTACAAACAAACATTCAGACTAAGGCTGCTGATTTTCAGCGTCAGGTTCAGATTTACCAGCAGGCTTCTCAGTCCATGACTGAGGACGCTAGAACCGCCAAAGAAGGAGAATTAACCAAAATCCAAAATGATCTCCAGAAGTATGAGCAGGATGCACAAGTATCTTATCAGCGTAAACTCGGTGAACTGCTAGAGCCTGTGCAGACTAAAGTAGTAAATGCAATTAATGCAGTAGCGGCTGAAAATAGCTATACACATATCTTTGCAGAGACCGCCGGACAATCGCCTATTCTTCTTTATACCAAAGAGCAGGATAAGTTCACTGAGCTGGTACTTGCAAAGCTCGACCTTAAGCTTCCTACCCCTCCAGCAGGAAACTAATTATAAAAAACAACTAGTTGCTCAAAGCCTTCTGAAATTCATCGGGAGGCTTTTTTTGAAAAATGCCAAAAAAAAATAATAAAGAAACTATCTCAAAAAGCCAAGAACTAATCTTAGCTGATTTCTATGCAGATTGGTGTAGTCCGTGCCAAACCATGAATCCTGTCCTTGAAGAAGTTCTTTCTGAGCTTGGAGGAAAAGTGAAACTACTCAAAATTAATGTTGATAAGCAGCCGCAGCTTTCTCAACAATTTGGTGTCCGATCTATTCCACACTACATTCTTTTTAAAAAAGGGAAAATCCTCTGGCGAAAAGGGGGAGTAATCACCAAAAGGGATTTGGAAAAGGCCCTGAAAGGCTTCATATAAAAAAAGCTCCCAAATTGGGAGCTTTTTTATTAAACAAAGAATTTGAGTCGGATGACTTCTTGCTCCGAAAGGAATCTATAATGCCCGCGTTTGAGATCCTTTTTATCCAAACCAGCATAGATCACGCGGTCAAGAGCCGTCACATCATAACCTAAATGTGCAAAGATTCTTCTTACGATTCTATTTCTTCCAACATGGATCTCCAATCCCATGATTTTTCTATCCAAAGATAACACCTGTAGATCATCCACAGCAACTGCTCCATCCTCGAGCGTTAAACCAGTGATAATCGCTTCTTCATCATTTTTGGTCAAAGGTTTGTCAAGCGAAACTTGGTAGATTTTCTTGATTTCATTGGAGGGATGAGAAAGCTTAGCAGCCAGTTCACCATCATTGGTAAACAAGAGTAATCCTGTGGTATTACGATCGAGTCTTCCAACCGGGAAAATACGCTCTTCACAAGCGTTTCCAACTAAGTTCATCACCGTCTTACGATCCATTGGATCTTCCGTGGTGGTTATAAAGTCTTTCGGCTTATTTAACAGAACGTAGACTGGCTTCTCAGGATTGATTTTCCTTCCTTGATAGACCACTCGATCTGTTCGCTTTACCTTTCTACCCATCTCTGTACAGATCTCCCCATTCAGAGTAATCAAGCCCTGAGCAATCAGTTGATCAGCTTCACGACGACCACAGATTCCAGAATTTGAGATAAACTTATTGAGTCTAATCAATCCTTCTTCGCTCTGCTCAAGCTTTTTCTTCTTGGAAGGAAGGCTATCAAATTTATAATCAGGGCGATCTAAATTTGTGTCTTGATCGACAAATCGATTCTTACCGAAACTTTTCGGCCCTTTACTATCCTTCTTATAAACGGGTGTTCCAGGCTCATAAATAGGCCGCTGATCTTTTCCTCTTCCTTTATATACTTTACCTTCATCCTTGGACGGGCCGGTAGACTTTCCGGATTTTAAATCCCTATTAAAAGGTTTTTCGGATCGCTTTTGATCAGTAGATGAAAAACGCTTTGAGTCAAAACTACCTGATCTCTGATTTCTTGAATCAGTATCACTGGATTTTTTAAAAAATTTCTTTTGGGAAGATTCACCGAATGTAGAATTATCGAATCTATTTTCACTTTCCTTTCGATCAAAACTTTTTGCTGGACTATCCTTTTTCCCTGCGAATGTTGATTTCTTTCCAAACCCCTTTTTTTGTCCCTCAGAGAGGTCAAATTCTGAACTGGTTGATCTTTTCTTGAACTCACCTTTGAGTCCTTTTGAGTCTGCAGTTTCTTTTTTCGCGTTATTGAAAAAAGGCTTTTTCGGATTATTATTTTTCATAAGTATGCAGCATCACTGCTGTATTTGTTTTATTAAATAAGCTATTGACATTCAAAAGCTTAATTGGGCTGTAAAGATACGTGCTATACTTTAAAAAAAATCAGTAACTCCAATAATAAACCTAACTACAGATTTGAATAATAATAAGCTGTAGCTTTTCGAACGGAGCCTTCACTCAGTAGCAATTCTTTGGCTTTCCCCTCTTCCAACCCAGTAGCTTCTATGATCATATTGATGCCACGCTGAACCAGTTTGGCATTGGACAATTGCATATCCACCATTTTATTCCCTTTCACCCGACCAAGTTTGATCATGACTGCTGTGGAAATCATATTTAAAACTAGTTTCTGAGCAGTTCCAGCCTTCATTCGGGTACTCCCTGTTACAAATTCTGGACCTACAACCGTCTCAATAGCAAAGTCAACTTCATTTGAAATGGGTGAATTAGGATTACAAGTAATGCTCCCTGTTAGTAATCCCTTAGATTTTGACACTCTCACACCCCCAATTACATAAGGAGTAGTTCCTGAGGCTGCAATACCGATCACAGTATCATCTTCATTGAAGCCGTATTCTTGGATATCTTTCCAAGCTTGGTCACCATCATCCTCGGCATTTTCTACCGCTTTGCGGATAGCGTGATCTCCACCCGCTATCAAACCGATCACCAAATCAAAAGGTACTCCGTAAGTAGGTGGACATTCGGAAGCATCCAGAATGCCTAGTCTACCGCTAGTACCTGCACCAATGTAGATCAATCTTCCTCCCCGCTCCATTCTTGGCACTATAGCGGCTACTAAGTCAGAAATAACTGGAATGACTGATCGTACAGCCAAAGGGACTTTTTGATCCTCCATATTAATATTGTCTAATAACTCTAAAACGGTCATCTGCTCAAGATTATCATATAAAGAGGTGCTTTCGGTTACTCTCATAGCATTTCTTGATGATATAAAGTCAGCCCTGCGATGGGACTTTCAATTATAAGGTTTACGTTAATTTCATTATCGTAAGCAGCTTTTCTGAGGATATCACTATTGTAATAGGCAATGGATCCAACAAAATTCACTTGCTTATTCTTGTAGTCATCATACTTGACAACATGTTTTTTAAAAAAATCCTGGAATGAATTATAATAGAGCAAATAGCAATATCGATCTGACTTATGTTCGGTGATAAATCTGCAAAAGCTAGCCATGTACCGGCTTGGAAAGGGCTTTTGATACACATGCTCTTGAATCATGGTAGCAGTCAAGCCAAATCTTTCTATTAGTTCCTTCTTAATCGATTCAGGCATTTCCTTGTGGATGAAATCACTCAGAAACTTCCTCCCGATATAGCCTCCACCTCCTTCATCACCCAGGATATATCCAGGAGCCGGTCTAGTGTCTATAATCTTTTGCCCATCATAATCACAACTGTTTGAGCCAGTGCCAAGAATACATGAAATCCCTGATTGATGTCCGCAAGTAGCCTTTGCAGCAGCAGAGAGATCATGATCCACCGTAATCTTAGCATGAGGAAAAATTGTTTTTAAGGCAAAAGTCACTTCATCTTTCCGACCTTGACTTGAGCACCCGGCACCATAGTAATAGATTTCTTCAATCTCACTTTTCAGATTAATTAGAAAATCATGCCGCATCTGAATAGCCATCTCTTCAGAAGTCTGATAATAGGGATTGAATCCCAGCCCTCGGTATTGACTTACTTTACCGTTTTTATGAATTACTCTCCAGTCGGTTTTACTGGAGCCACTATCGGCGATTAATATCATGTTATACGAGTTGCCCGATGGGCAGAAATTTATCGAATACTTTTCCGGTATGCGGTGCGTCAGGTAATTCTTCTGTCAAGTCTTGACCAGCCCAATGCTCATAATGCTTTCCGTCTCTCCACATCCTAGAACCAGTCAGGTCATAGATTATACCCCGATAGGCAACCCAAATTTCAGGCTTGTCTTGCCCATTTCTCAGTGCAAGCTGCTGCTTGGTATACACTCTCATTAGAGCATTTTGATCTGGGCACTGATCCATCGCTCCGGAATTTCACCTTTTTGAGCAATTTGATAATCTGCATAACTACAAGGTACTGTAATCATTCGATCAAATTTTTCATTATCCTTACCGGGCACTTCTAACCACCATTTACTACTACGCTTACTCTTGTAGAACACCAAATTATTAGGCTTTGTATCCAAAGAAACGGTGTATTTGATATAGTCACTGCTCTTGAATGAGAGACTGTCTTTTCTAGAATAGAAGCCCTCTATGAAATACCAAATCATTACCGAGATTACTTTCGCAGTCTTATTTACAGAGTTATCAAAGTAAGGTTCATAGCCATAAATTCCAAAGGAGCTTAGCTTTTCATTGGTACCGGCAAACCAACAAATCTGGCAAGCTTCTTCTGCTGTGAGTCCAAAGGGCTGAGCATCAATTGAACCGGGTGCGTCAGCAGATTGGATTGCATTCAAATCAAAACTCAATAAATCTGCATTTCGAATTAAAGGCTCCACCTCTCTAAATTCTGATCGTAATTCGCCGAGACGAATATGTTCAAAATAGAGTTTTTCAAGTACACTTATCAGTGTAGGATCCACAAGAAAACTTTGATAGGCTAGATGAGAATAAGAAAAGAGAAAGTTAGGCTGATGTAGAATTATATCTTGTGTATGCTGATAACAGGCCGGTCCTTCTTCTTCCATATCAAACTTTGAATCGACTGTCAAAAGGCTCACTAATTTTTTCATTTTTTTGTACGAGAGGTATTGACCGAAGTCCAAATCATGAGATCCCCCGAGATAAATTGGGAGTATTTGGTTCTTCATCAAATATTCTCCCACAATTTGCATTAGCTCGTAAGTCTGCTCACGCGTATCTCCTGTGATTAAGTCACCAAGGTCGGCAATACGATAAGAACCCAATCCCCTTTTGAGTTCGTAAAGCTTCTCTCGAATTTCAGTACTTCCTCTCGCTGCACTTTCTATTTTGAGGGCACCTCGGTTTTCTTTTAATCCAACCAAGGCTATTTGAACACCTTTGAGGTCTGGAAAATCTTCTCCAAAAAAATGAATTTGTTTAAAAAATGAGCTCTCTGAATATTTTTTTTGCCACAGGTATTCAGCTACTGGGTCAAAGTAAGTTTGAATTATCATAATGGACAAATTCGTAATTTAAGAAAACAATCAAGCATGGTACGTAAATAAAAAATCCCGCCTGAGCGGGATTCTTATTTAATTAACCTCCGAAATCGTCAAATCTGATATTTTCTTGAGGAATTCCCAAATCATCAAGAAGTTTTAAAACAGCTGCATTCATTAATGGAGGTCCGCACAAGTAATATTCTACTTCATCGGGCTCAGGATGATTCTTCAAATAGTTATCGAATAGTACTTGATGTATAAATCCTACATAACCGTCTCCTTCACTATCTTCAAGCGAGCTTTTTATCTTCCAATTATCTTCTGGAAGAGGCTCTGAAAGACCGATATTAAACTGGAAATTTGGAAAATCTTTTTCTATATCTCTAAATTGAGGAGTGTAGAATAATTCTTTTTTTGATCTACCACCATACCAATAAGAAACTTTTCTCTCTGACTTTTCAGTATGGAAAAGATGAAAAATGTGTGATCTCAATGGAGCCATACCGGCACCTCCACCAATATAAATCATTTCACGCTGTGTTGGATTAATATGGAATTCACCATACGGCCCTGAGATCATGACCTTATCTCCTGGTTCTCTGCCAAAAACATAAGAGGAACAAACTCCCGCATTAACGTCCATCCACCTGTTGTTAGCTCTATCCCAAGGCGGAGTTGCAATACGAATGGTCAACATCACGATATTACCTTCAGCAGGATGATTAGCCATAGAGTAGGCACGAAATAACTCCTCATCATTTTTCATGACCAAATTCCAAAGTCCGAATTTATCCCAATCGCTTTGATATACATCGGCGGGATGACCTAAGTCTGGATGAGGAGTGATATCGATACCCTTGAAATTTACAGTGATTGCTGGAACATCAATCTGAATATATCCTCCGGATTCGAAATCAAGCGTTTCGCCCTCTGGTAATTTCACTTTAAATTCTTTGATAAAAGTAGAAACATTATAATTCGAGACTACTTCGCATTCCCATTTCTTAATTCCGAAGATTTCCTCTGGAACACGAATCTTCATATCGCTTTTAACTTTTACTTGGCATGCCAAACGAACATTACTCTGTTGCTCAGCACGGCTGAGGTGTCCTATTTCTGTTGGAAGCACTTCTCCACCGCCTTCTTCAATAATACATTTGCACATTGCACAAGTACCACCACCACCACAGGCAGATGGCAAGAAAATTTTCTGACCACCTAGCGTCGATAACAGCGTTGTTCCGGCTGAAGTTATTATTGGAGAACTAGTATCTCCATTAATGATAATACTCACATCTCCTGACGCAACAAGCTTCGATTGTGCAAAAAGGAGAATAAAAACCAATAGCAATATGATAACGGTAAATGCTATAATGGATGTAATAATTACAGAACCCATGAAATTTTAGTTTAATTTTTCTTAGGAAGTTGGCACCAGTTTGAGATAACAAATATATTTATAAATCACTAAATACAGCCATAATTTCCTTCAAACTTGAAGCCATTGCCGAATGAGCTTATACCAATAACTGATTAATTGTTCAAGAGGTTTAATAAATTGGTCAACCTTGACTTCAAGTGTCTTCTATCGATGATGAAGTCAAGGAATCCGTGTTCCAAAACGAATTCAGATCTTTGAAAACCTTTTGGTAAATCTTTTCCGATTGTTTCGCGAATTACCCTTGGACCAGCAAACCCTATCAAAGCGCCAGGCTCGGCAATATTGAAATCACCTAACATAGCGTATGATGCAGTCACTCCCCCAGTTGTGGGATCAGTAAGAAGTGAAATATAGGGAATTCCTGCCTGGTCAAGCAAGGCAAGCTTGGCAGAAGTCTTAGCCATTTGCATTAGTGAGAAACCGGCTTCCATCATTCTCGCACCTCCTGATTTGGAGATCATCAGGAAAGGAATTTTATTTTTTAATGAATGATCAATACCACGAGCAATTTTTTCCCCCACTACCGAACCCATTGATCCTCCGATAAAATTAAAGTCCATACAGCAGATCACAATATCTAAACCGTTTATTTTACCAACAGCAGTTCTAACCGCGTCGTTTAATTCCGTTTTTTCAATTGTTGCCACTATCCGAGCACCGTACGGTTTAGTATCTGTAAACTTCAAAGGATCGCTAGATGTCATTTTCGCATCCATTTCTTTGAATTTATTAGTATCAAATAAAATTTCAAAATATTCTTTAGATCCGATCTTGACATGGAAATCATCATCAGGACAGACAAAGGAATTATTCTTTAGTTCTCTAGTATGGATAATATTTCCATTTGGAGTTTTGAACCAAAGGCCATCAGGTGCATCTTTCTTTTCAGCGGTAGATGTTTTGATACCCTTGTCTGTTCTTTTAAACCAAGCCATATTAAATTTTAATTTTATTTGGAAAATCAACGTAAACAAATTTACCTTATATATCTGGTAAATAGAATCACTGTGACATAGACTCAGCTCAATGAAATCACAGTTTTCGAGCCAAATTGTCTCATTAATTTAGCCAGTTAAATTTTACTCACAATCAAATATAAAGTGTTGATTGAATCAGGAAATAATTAACTCCAGGCTAACATCCTTTAAATAAGTGATTCCATATCCCCTAGACTATACATTTTTTGCTCGCTTGAGCTTGAGAAATCCTGTAATTTTACCAGTGGAAGATTCTTATTTTTTCCAATAATCTGCCAGTTTGGAGGACTCGATAACCAATTTCCATCTACATCCTTCATATGGCTTCTATCGGAAAAAAAGGACTCAATGTAATTTCTCGCATCTATCAATTTGAATGAAGGCAAATTGGCTTCTTTTAAATGATCTTTTTTTTCGAAAGTCAATTTAAAATACTCCTTAGCGTTGATAGGAACTGGCAGAGTGGAATCAAAATCATAAACTAAACTTTCGTCAGTAGTAGATGCTAACATTATTACATGGTAATTCCACCAGACCACTTCGTCATGATTGATCGATTTTTGGAATCTAAAAGGGCAATTTTTTGAGGGATTGGAAACGATGAGAACTTTTTTTGTAAAGCCCTTTAGTTCTTCGTGTTGGCATAAGTGCCAAATATTTTCTTCGCAAAAATTTGCGGAATAGTTGAACTCTTTAATTTTCATTGATTTAACAAAGGTACATAGTATTATAGTGCCGGATTGAAGCTACCAGAAATATTTGTTTGGCGCTCAAAAAGTTTGAATTCTGAGGATTGAACCTAATTCTCCCCCAAAATTCTGTCATAAAAAAATATCAGCTGGGGGATTTGCTTATCTTCAAGCAAAACTGAGCACAGAATTTATTTTCAATTCTCATCAATTGCCCAAAATTTAGACCATGAGTTTAGCATTACTTCTCTCAATATCCGGAGTCATCCTGCTCCTAGCTTATCGATTTTATGGGAACTTTGTTTACAAAAAATTTGGTCTAAATGATGATAAACCAGCTCCATCCCATATCCATCGGGATGGAATAGACTATGAGCCAAGCAAACCAATAGTGGTCTTAGGCCATCATTTTGCCTCGATCGCCGGTGCTGGTCCGATTGTAGGTCCTATTATCGCAGTTACTTTTGGTTGGATTCCGGCTGTAATTTGGATCTTAGTCGGAGGGATTTTTTTTGGAGCGGTTCATGATCTAGGAAGTATGGCGGCTTCACTCAAGACTGATGGTAAATCAATAGGAGTAATCATTCGAAATCAGATCGGACTCCGGGGCAAGCAGCTTTTTATTATTTTCAGCTTTTCTACACTAATCCTTGTCATAGGTGTGTTTTCAGACATTATCGCCAAAACCTTTGTCAGTAATCCCGGAGTAGCATCGGCTTCTATTTTATTCATCCTACTTGCTATCGCATTCGGGCTCATAAATAGATTGGTAGGAGGTAAAAAACTGTCATTCATTATCCTCAGTATCGTGGGTGTAGCCTTAATGTACTTCTTTGTCTACCTCGGGATGCAGTTTCCTTTTGAGCTCGACTATAGAATCTGGGTTTTAGCTCTTTTGGGTTATGCATTCATCGCTTCAGTAACTCCAGTAAGTATGCTTCTTCAGCCACGGGACTATCTGAACAGTTTTCTGTTGTATGGAATGATCAGCGCGGCAGTTTTGGGGGTATTTGTGGCAAACCCAACAATAGAAATGTCAGATGAAATTACTTTTACCGATGAAAATCTTGGTTATATTTTTCCGGTTTTATTCGTCACAATTGCCTGCGGTGCAATTAGTGGCTTTCATTCACTAGTCGCCTCAGGCACTACTTCCAAGCAGTTAGATAAAGAGTCCGACGCGAGAGTTGTGGGTTTTGGGGGAATGTTAATCGAATCATTCCTTGCAATCATTTCTGTGGGAGCTGTGGTAGTATTGACCAAAAGTGAGTATGAAATCCGACTGGCGGGTGAAGGGCCGGTATCACTGTTCTCAACAGGTCTGGGTGGCATGATCGCATCACTTGGTATTTCAGAACAGTTTGCGGTCGGATTTGTGGCCTTAACAGTCTCTGCCTTTGCATTGACCACATTAGACACGTGCACTCGTTTGGCCAGATTTACTCTTCAAGAGTATTTCGAAGATGTTCCCCACTCCTCTGCCCAGTTTTTAGCAAAAAATAGATTTGTATCTACCGGAATAGTGGTGGTCTTTTCGATTCTACTGCTTGCCTCGGGGGAATTCACTACACTTTGGCCAATATTTGGTTCAGCCAATCAGTTACTCGCGGCCTTAGCATTATTGACCATCGCAGTTTGGCTAATCAGACAAAAGATAAATGCACTTTTCGTGACTATCCCAATGTTCTTCATGTTCACTGTGACTTTAGCCTCGTTAGGACTATTTGCTTGGAAAAATTTCCAAGAAGAAGTTTATGTGCTTTCCTTAATTGCCACATTGCTATTTGTATTGGCCATATCTTTGATGGTCTTGGCGACTAGGAGTTTGAAAAACGAAGTTTCAAGTCCTGTTAAAACTGAGTTAGAAACTCAAAGGTTAGCAGAAGACAAATAAATTCCCCATTTGAAATAACCTGCTTCAGGGAAGAGTTCTTTACTGTTTTTTGGCAAAACAGTATCGCTTTTCTCGGTAAGTGGAATCAATCTGACCTATAATTTTACATCATACAGAATCAAACACTAGCTAAGAAAAAAGTATCAACAGTATCGTAATTATCAGGCACAGGGTACCGTAAATTTTTATCACTTTAGCCCGATTCATACGGTCCAAAAACCAAAGTGAATACACTGGTTTTACAAGACCGCAAATCAGACTTATCAATGCCATAAAAAAAAATATTTTCAAAAATATCAGCAAAGCTTCTACCATGGGCCAAAACTAAAAAAGGAACTGAGATTCAGTTCCTTTTTTTATCATTTTCAATTAGAATTTACTTTTTCTTTTTGATTTCTTTCATTTCATAACCTTCAATCGTATCGTCAATTTCGATATTATTGAAATTCTTGATCGAAATACCACACTCATAACCGGATTTCACTTCAGCTACATCATCCTTGAATCGCTTCAGTTGATCGATTTCACCTTCGTGGATTACAATACCATCTCTGATCACACGAATCTTATTCTTTCTGGTGATGAAACCGTCAGTCACATAAGAACCTGCAACAGTTCCAATCTTCGTGATCTTGAAGACCTCTCGTACCTGTATGTTACCTGTAATTATCTCTTCAAACGTAGGCTCTAGCATACCTTCGATTGCATCTTTGATTTGGTTAATCGCATCGTAGATGATCGAGTAATGACGGATTTCAATTTCTTCCTGCTCCGCAAGTTTCTTGGCATTGGATGAAGGTCGAACCTGGAATCCAAGTATAATCGCATCAGAAGCTGATGCCAAAAGGACATCAGATTCTGAGATCTGGCCCACTGCTTTGTGTATAATGCTAACTTTTACTTCATCCTTGGAAAGTTTCAACAAGGAATCAGAAAGTGCCTCAACAGATCCGTCCACATCACCTTTGATGATAATATTCAATTCCTTGAATGAACCGATAGCCAATCGACGACCGATTTCATCCAATGTGATATGCTTCTTGGTTCGGATGCTTTGCTCTCGCTGAATTTGCTCTCTTGAATTTGCGATATCTCTTGCTTCTCTTTCAGTATCATAGACCTTAATTGTGTCTCCAGCCTGAGGGGCTCCACTAAGTCCAAGTACTTGTACAGGAGTAGAAGGTCCTGCATCTTTCAGCTTTTTACCTTTGTGGTCAAACATCGCTTTCACGCGGCCATAATGCTTTCCTGCAAGGATTATATCACCAATTTTCAACGTTCCGGCTTGAACCATTATAGTGGATACATATCCACGTCCTTTGTCCAAAGATGCTTCAATAACGGTTCCGGCAGCATTTTTCCTTGGATTAGCTTTCAATTCTAATATCTCAGACTCAAGGAGAACTTTTTCCAGGAGTTCATCGATACCCGCACCTGTTTTTGCTGAGATATCCATGGATTGATATTTCCCGCCCCACTCTTCTATCAGCAAGTTCATATTTGCCAACTCTTCCTTAATCTTATTAGGATTTGCA
>JBDNIP010000858.1:0-3088 GCA_041688245.1 Algoriphagus sp. | reverse complement strand
TTACCCCCGCACATAAGGGACTTTCACCCTCTGGAATAATTTGATATCTTCGATACCAGATGCCCATGCTGGGCACACACAGCACCTTAGCGTCAGTTTTTTTGAAGAAAAAAAACCGAACGCCAAGCTGCAAACCGTTGCCAATAATTTTTAACCAAGATTCAAATTACATGAAAAATTTAGCAGTTTACCTTTTATTATTTATAGTCTTCTCTGGTTTTAATCCAAAAAACATAACATCAGAATTAAATTCAGAAGTTTATCTCAAAGAAATACCTTTTACTTTTGAATATGGAATTCCGATTATTAAAGCTAAAATAAATAATAAAGAATTTAATTTTCTTTTTGATACTGGAATGCCCACAGCATTATCGGAAAATTTAGTTGAAAGATTAGATCTGAATGCTATGAATTCAAAAATTGGATCTGACGTAAATGGAAACAAACAAAGAGAAAGCTACGTAACACTCAAAAAAATTAGTGTTGGAGGAATTGACTTTGAAAATATTGAAACACTAAGTGTAGATCTAAATTCAGTATTTGAAATTGGTTGTATCAATATAGATGGAGTGATTGGAAATAACATTATTCAAAACGGTATTTGGGAAATCGACTACGAAAGAAAACTAATTAAATTTACGAATGATATTGACAATTTCAATATTCCAAGTAATGCAAATAAGATCTACTTTAAATATAATTCTAGAAGAAACCAATTGACACCAAAAATTGACATTAAGATTAATAACAAAAAATTGAAAGGTATATTATTTGATACCGGTTCTACCGCTGGAATAAAATTGCCACTTAAACAATTTAAAAAAATTCATAATCTAAATCAAAATATAGAATATTATGGAAAAGCTTCTGCTGCCTTATATGGAAAAGGAGAAGATATTCAATATATTGATTCAAAAATAAAAACTATAGAAATAGATGACTTAAAACTCCAAAATAAAATTGTGACTTTCTATGAAAACAGTCCTTTAATAGGTAATAGATTTTTAAAAAATTACCGAATCATTTTAAATTATGAGAAGAGTGAAATTTATATGATTGAACAAAATGATTATTCTTACACTTCCTTACAAAATTTTGGTTTTCGAACTAGCGTAATTGATAATAAAAATATTGTATCTATTTTATATAAAAATTCTAATGCAGAACAAAATGGAATTCTATTAGGTGATGAAGTATTAGAGATAAACGATATAAATATTAGATATTTAATAGCTGAGGATGCTTGCAATTTCCTGTTTAACAATCCCCTTAAAGATTTGAAATCGATGAATTTACTAATTCTAAGAGGTGAAGAAAGACATTCTATTGTATTAGAAACTGAAACATTTATAGAATAAAAACTATAAGCAACATCGGTTAAGTGCAAATAGCGGGCAATTGAGTGAAAAGTATTATTTTAGAGATCGAGTAAAAAATAACTAAGCCGACAAATTCACATCCTTACCTCACGCCACTTGCCTTAACCAAGACCGCTGGGTTTCATTCGACAAATCAACTCACACTTTAGCACATCCTGAACAAAGAAACAGAACAGCGCTAAAGTTTCTCCAGCATAACTTATCAGGAAATCGAGCTAAATCTCTACATTTGAAAAGCAGAAGAAAAATAGGATTTGAAATGATTAAACTTTCGATAAAAAGAAAGCTTACAAAATAATATGCCCGAAAGTCAAAATATAAAAAGAGTAAGACATTTGTTAGCCCAAGGCGAAGGTATTCGGATAGAGTACAAAGAATCAAAAACACAATTGCCAAGAAGTTTGTTTGAATCTATTTGTGCCATGCTTAACCGTGATGGTGGCAATATTTTGTTGGGGGCAGATGATAATGGAGCCATTACAGGAGTTGATAAAGCTAAAATTGACAATATTACCAGTAATTTAGTCAATCTATCCAATAATCCCGAAAAACTAGACCCTCCTTTTATTCTTTTCCCCCAAGTTTATACTATTAATGATTCAACTGTTATTCATATTCAAGTTCCGTGTAGTTCGCAGTTGCACAAATCGGCAGGCGTGGTCTATGACAGAAGCAATGATGGAGATTTTAGGGTAACCGAACCACACCAAATCGCAGAAATTTACAACAGAAAACGAACACATTACACCGAAGGAATTATTTATCCAGAAATTCAATTTTCTGATTTTAACCCTACATTGTTTCCGAAAATCCGCAACCTTATTAAAAGCAATGAAGCCAATCATCCTTGGCTGTCTATTTCTGATGAGCAATTATTAAAGAAAGCAGGACTTTGGAAAAGAGATTTTCAAACAGGTCAGGAAGGTTATACCCTTGCAGCAATTTTACTTTTAGGTACAGATGAAGTTATACAACAAGTCTTACCACATTATAAAATTGATGCATTGGTAAGAAGAGAAAATACTTCCCGTTATGATGATCGATTGTATATTCAAACCAATCTAATAGATGCTTATGATCAATTGCTCGGTTTTGTTGCCAAACATTTACCAGACAAATTTTATATAGAAGGCGACCAAAGGAAAAGTTTAAGAACTGCCATATTTAGAGAAATTGTCGCCAATATTATTGTACACCGTGAATACACCAATGCGCTATCAACAACTTTTATCATTTATTCAGACAGAGTTGAAACTGAGAATGCTAGTAATCAACATGGGACGGGGAATTTGTCGGTAGATGATTTTTCTCCTTTCCCTAAAAACCCAATTATTGCTAAGTTTTTCATCCAGTTGGGGCGTGTGGATGAATTAGGTTCGGGAGTAATCAATGTCAATAAGTTTATTAAAGAATACTCAGGTCAAACCGACCCTGCATTTATTGAAGGGAAAACCTTTAAAATGACTATACCATTAGCGAAGGAATTGACTGACGGAGCTATTGACGGTACAACTGTCGGAGCAGTTGTCGGAGCTATTGACGGAGTAACTGACGGGGTAAAAGAAAAACTTACGATTCTTTTAAAAGCTATAATTTCTAATGAAGGTAGACGTATTCCTGAATATCAAGAAATAACACAGTTGGGAAGTGAAAGAACTATTGAAAGGTATATTCAGCAATTACGGGCTGCTAACCTTATTGAATGTATC
>JBDNIP010000857.1:0-8650 GCA_041688245.1 Algoriphagus sp. | reverse complement strand
CATCGGGCTTTTTGTTGTGTGGTAACTACAAATTGCACCAAAAGGCGGAAACTACCAAATAGGTGTTCCGCCTTTATCATTTTGTACTATTCTAAGAACCCTGAATTTAGCAGATGGGATTTTACTCGGATGCCACTAATTTAAAACTAAAAAATATCATTGAATTCGACGACGAAAAAAAGCAGTAATGGTACCCAGTCTGATGGTAGTGCGCTGTTCGGACAGAAGCGCCACACCGGTACTAAACTAGGAACATTACATCAATAATGTTGCAAATCAAGTGTATAAAGATGCTCAGTACTATCGGGGTACTTGGATTATATATTTAATTATACTAATAGAATTACCCATCATTATCCTATTGCTAATCTTTTATTTACAGGCGGAGGATAAGACCGAGATAGGGCCGCAATCATTATAGTTGGTGACACGATGGCCTTGATTTTTCTTTTTATATTCAATTTGAAGCTGGAGATACAAATTAGTCAACATGGAATTTCTTTTAAATACTTCCCGTTCATTAGATCCTGGAGAAAATATCCAAAAGAATCGATCAAAACTATCACTGTAATCAATTATGGTCCTACCACAGACTATGGTGGATGGGGTATTAAAGGAAGTAAAACAACAAAAGCGTTTAGCATTTTAGGTGATCAGGGATTGTTATTTGATATAGGAGAAAAAAAGAAAATCATGATAGGAACTATGAAAGCTAATAAGCTAGAGGAATACCTATCGAGCTGGAAAGAAAAATAAAATGAAAACAAAGAAAGCCTTTGCGCTATGACTAGATAAGAAGATGATGGAGACAGTGGAAAAATGAGCTGCTGATGAATTTAGAATTACTAATGGGCAATTGGAGTGAATTATTCGAGAGGCACTACTGAAAGCTAGTAGGCTGCCTAAATCAAGCTCAATAGAGAGTTGGAATGATAAAAACCAGGACTAAGAAATTTTATTTGCAACGATATTCAGTAAAATTTCATAGAAACTAAATCTTAAAATTTTGGAAAAAATTTATTTTCAGAGTCATCCTTCGAGAGAGATTATTCTTGCTAAACCCTGGAGCTACTTATGCACAAGAGGTCATAAGTGAGGCTACAACAGTAGACAAAAGCCAACATACGGAGCAGCCTAAAATTGAAAAATTCAAGATTAAACTAGAAAAAAATCAAAATAGAATTGAAAATTGAAGCTAAAATTCTAGTGGTAGGATTAGCCCAAATGATGTAGCAAAGATGACTGAGGCGCTTGAAAATCAGACTGAAAACACTAACAAATTATATGCAGATATTGAAGAGCTATAAGTGCAACTCAGAGATGCAGACAAAACAGATCAACTAGTTTTAAGCCTCTGGGATGTAGAGCAATACCTGATTCTCAAAATCATATAGTGTCAGTGCTCTAAGCTCATAGTAAGCCATCCAATAGTCCTTCAGCGAATTGAAAAATGCTCTTTTATTAGCATCTTTTTCATTTTGAGCGATATTGAGATCTGTGATTGTAACATTGCCAGTCTGATAGCGCTTCAAAGCAATCTCATAACGTCGCTGAGCTACCTGATCTGATAATTTGGTTACCTCAAGCCTCTCCCTCATCATGATGAAGTTTTTGACTTTTGTGAATATCTGTTGCTCAAAATTTATAATATCTTGTTCTACAGTGTACTCAACCAACCGTTGATTTGCCTGAGCCTGAGACATACGCGCCTTATTTCTTCCCCAGTCCAAGATAGGTACAGAAAAGCCCAAGCTTACCAGTGCTTGAGTATTTGGCTGACTATAAATAGATGAAAAGTTGAAAGCCGCATTATTATAGCCATAGCTCGCATTAAGCTGAGCTCCGAACCGCTGTCCTTTAGCCTGAGCTACCAATGCTTCTGCCTCTAACTTTCGCCGGTCAAAGGCCAAGGCCTCTGATCGATTAGCAAAAGCTAATTCTATCGCACGTTCCATATCAACATCGAAGTATGGAATAGTCAGCGGGGCAAGTAACTCCACTCTTGAATATTGATTAAGTCCGATAAAAGAATTGACAGCAAATGATGAACCTTCGAGGTCCAGTTTCGATTGAGCAAGATCCTGCTTGGCCTGAAGGGCCTGAAGCTCGATCTGAAGTAATCGATCCTCGGTAGTTGTCCCGATCTCATAGCGTTTATTTTCTATGGAGAATATCTCTTCCGTATTTTTCAAATTTATCGTCGCAATATCAAAGTTGACTTGAGCAATCAGAAAATCAAAAAACAACTGCGTAGTGAAGTACGAAACCTCCTCAATTTCTTGTACAAATTCTCTTTTACTTTCTTCGAAAACCAAAGGCTGAATTTTCTTATTCCATTTATAAGGATTGTAAGCGAAAAAAGGCTGTTGTAACCTCACATTAATTGGTACTCCTGAAAACCTTGTTTGTGGCTGACCAGGACTAGCTAAGAAGTTGTCAAATCGGTTTGTGGAAGAGTTTACCGAAACAATCCCTCCAGTGGGAGCAATCACTTGCTGGAGTCCAAGCTCAAGATCCATGAAGTTTTGCCGTACCTGCAAAAACTCAATCGAACCATCGGGCTGAGTAATACTGCTGAAAGCTTGCGAATAACTGGGAATTGTACCGTTTAAACGCAACTGAGGATTGTAATCAGATTTAAATAGTCTGTACTGCCAATAGCTATTTTCCTTACGAGTAAGGGCTCTCAAAGCTGAAGGAGAACGATCTTTTGCCCGCTTCACCATTTCTTCTAAGGTGAATCTTTCAATGTCCTGGCTTTGGACAGATAAAGCTACCGTGACAAAAAGTAAACTAAATAAGATATGTAAAATGGATGGTCTTGGATTCATAAGTATTGCTGGCTAGTTTTTAAATTTCAAACTAAAATAATGATTGATTTCACTTAATCAATTAAAAATATGAGCTCTTTTTCCTAAAAAATGCAAAATTGTAAAAGACACCAAAAAATCACGGCTCTTGAGCCCCAATTCTTAACTTGCATACTTTCTATTCTTATCCATGAAATCAATTATAAGTTTTGTGATCCGGTTTGTTCCGCGTCCCCTTTTGCAGCGAATAAGCCCAGTTATCATGAAGGTTTTTGCACAACTCAACAAAGGAGACAACGTAGAATGCCCCGTTTGCCAAAGCCATTACAGTAAGTTTTTACCGTATGGAAGAATAGCTCGTGCAAATGCGCTTTGTCCTAATTGCTTAGCCTTGGAGCGGCACAGATTGATGTGGTTATACCTAAGAGAACAGACTGGTTTTTTCAAAGAAAAGCTTAAAGTATTACATATTGCTCCAGAACATTGCTTTATAGATCGCTTTGAAGCCTTACCTAATTTGGAATACATTACTGGTGACATTGAGTCTCCTTTGGCCAAAGTAAAAATGGATGTGCATAAAATTCCTTTTTCCGATGATACATTTGATGTAGTCTTTTGCAATCATGTGCTCGAGCATGTTGAGGATGATTTGAAAGCATGCGCTGAATTTAACCGAGTGCTCAAGCCAACTGGCTGGGGAATCCTCCAGTCTCCTGTCTACAAGCTGGAGAAGACTTTAGAAGACGATAACGTCAGTGATCCAGCAGCGCGAGAACGCCTCTTCGGACAGCGTGATCACGTTCGGAAATTCGGTTTGGATTATGCCGAACGACTTAGAAAGTCAGGTTTGAATATTGAAGAAAATCAGTTCGTTAAAGGAATGCCTGAAGAAAGAGTCAAGCGATTTGCACTAGCACCAGACGAGGTTATTTTTGTTTGTAAAAAGGGGGTTACCCTTTAACCAATTTCACACCCCACTCTAGAAGCAGTCCTGTCCCGTAGCAGGTTAATTGAATCAAGGAAGTCAATATACTCAGCAATGCAACTGAAAAAGATCGATACTGGCTTAGGGCAGTAAAAAAGATCATCACTAACCAAATCACTAGTGCAAGCAATTGTAAGTTGAATATACCCGTTGAAATAAAAGTCATTGGCAGCATAAATACTAAAAATAGGGCAAACCCAGTTGGAAGTAGGTGAACTATCTTTATTGCCTCCGGATGAAACCTAGAAACATTAACACGGTTCTTACCGAAAGAGAAAGCTTGTTTTGCAAAAGAAAATAAGCTGTTCTTCCGTTTATGATAAACGAAGGCAGCTTCGACTAATTCAAGCTTATATCCCAATTTTTTGATTCGAATACTCCATTCTATGTCTTCTCCTCGATTAGGGTCATTAAAGCCCTGAGTCTTCTTAAAAACATCCTTACTGACTCCCATATTGAATCCCCTAGCTTGATATTTCGAGGGATCTTTGAGTTTACCTCTGATTCCGCCTGTTGTCCAGAAAGAAGTCATCGCAAAGTCCATAGATTTTTGAAGAGTCGAAAAATCACCAGCCGCAGCATCAGGGCCTCCAAAAGCATCCAAGTTTCTACATTCGATAGCATCTGCCGCAATTGCCAAATAGCTCTTAGGCAAAATCACATCAGAATCTAAAATTATAAAAAAGTCTCCTTTGGCCTGGTTCATTCCTGTGTTCCTAGCAAATCCTTGACCTTGGTTGGTCTGAGATATGTACCTTATCGAAAAGTGATTTTGGTAGCTATAAACGATCTTTTCCGCAGGAAAATCAGAACCATCTTCTATTACTACTACCTCAAACTCACGATAAGTTTGCCTAGTAAGGCTTAAAAGCAATTCCTCTAATTCTTGAGGACGGTTATATACCGGTATGATTACCGAAAAAAACATTAAAAATCAAAATTAACTTCTTCTCTAATTTTATACTCAGCTTCTTTGGATTGGTTAGAGGTCATTAATTCAGCGATGAAGCCGGTCACAAATAACTGAATCCCAATAATGAGCGCTACTAAGGCCAAAAAGAATAAAGGTTGGTCTACAATTTCTCTTACTTTTAAGCCCCTGCTAAGTCCGTAGATTTTTTCAAAAATTAACCAACAGGTGATCAAAAAGCCAGTTACAAATGATAAAGTGCCTAAAAGCCCGAAGAAATGCATTGGCTTTTTTTTGTATCGATGAACGAAAGAAACTGAAATCAAATCGAGAAACCCATTTAAAAATCGCTCAATACCAAATTTTGAATAGCCATATTTTCGGCTTTGATGCTGAACTATTTTCTCTCCAATTTTCCCAAATCCATTCCATTTTGCCAGCAAGGGAATATAGCGATGCATCTCTCCGTAGATTTGGATATTCTTCACCACTTTAAGGCGATAAGCTTTCAACCCGCAGTTAAAATCATGAAGGTCGATCCCGGATATCCATCGAGTTACTCCATTAAAAAACCGAGAAGGAATAGTTTTAGAGATTGGATCATGACGCTCTTTTTTCCAGCCTGAAACCACATCAAAGCCATCCTCGGTAATCATTCGATAAAGATCGGGGATTTCCTCGGGACTGTCCTGAAGGTCAGCATCCATGGTAATTACCACTTCACCAGAAGCCTTATTAAAGCCGGCATCCAGTGCAGCTGATTTACCATAGTTTCTCGTAAAGTTGATCCCTCTAATTGCAGCGGACTTCTCAGCCAATGATTGAATGACTTCCCAAGAACTATCCGAACTACCGTCATTAACTAATATAACCTCGTAAGAAAAGCCGTGGTCATGCATGACACGGCTAATCCAATTGGTTAATTCCGGTAGAGACTCCTCTTCGTTGAAGACAGGAATTACAACAGAAATCTGAGACATAGTTTAAAATTCGAGTGACTTGTCCTTTTTCTTAAGGATAGCCCCTAAAATTAGTGCAATTATGGCATAAATGATGATTCCAATTCCAAATGCTTTTAATTGACCTGCTAAAGTGAACTGACTTTCTGAACTTTCTTTCATTTGTTGCAGGACGCTTGGATCAATATTATCTGGATTTTGGCCTATTTTTTCCATAAAACTGAGTTGACTTTGATAAGTCAAATCAGCTAAAACAGATGCAAGTTCTGGATCAATGACTTGAAACAGCAATATTTGACCAATTAATCCAACCATACCGGAAATTAGAATAGCAATAAAGCTGAAGTTAAAAGCAGTTCCAAACGTCATAAAACCACCAATCTCAGTTCTATATTGCTTTCCAAAATAAATAATTAAGCTAAACAAAATTACTAGAACTACCAACGCAAACCAGCCTGAAGCTAATAATGCCGAGTCTATAAAATAAGCGATAAAAGTTGCTGCTAATGAAACTAGTCCCATGGTAACCCCGGGCTTAATGGCTGCTTGAAAAGGAGATTGTTGCTCTTCCATAATGTATTTAGTTAGGATTTTTTCTTAAAATAATTGAAATAATAATAGTGAAAAACAAACCTGGAATGACTTTCCAAATCCCATCATTCAAGGCAATATCCAATTTGGACATTTCTTTTAGGCTTTCATAGGTTGCGTCATATGAATTTTGTCCTACTTGAGCAATAATGGTTTCCTTCCCTTTTTCCAACACCTCAAATTTAGCAATGGTGATCAATTTGAAAGTTTCTGGTGAAATAACCAAAAATAACCAAATGCCTAATGTGGAGATCAAAGCAATTAAGACATATGTCAAAAATCCTACAGTCATACCTTCAGAAAACGATAAATAACCAGAGTTTTGGTCTGCTTTGAAAAATTTTATAGAAAGAAAAATTGCAAATGGACAAATAACATAGCCAAAAAGTAAGGTAAGATTAGATGGATCATTATAAAAAACCGATAAAATCAAAAACGCAATTAAGCTCAGAACTCCTCCTAAAATCCCAAACTGAAACGCAGATAGAAAATTTTTAGACATTAACTTCGATCAATTGACCCTTTTGAATAATAAATTTGACTTGTCCTATCAGCTCCAATCCAAACCAAGGATTATTTGAGGAAAGTGACTTATTTGAATTATGATTGTAATTCCAGATATGCCTAGGATCAAAAATTGTCCAAGAATCGAGTAATTTATTAGGAATGATTGATTTAGGCCCAGATGTTATTTTCCTTATCAATAACTCCCAACCCAATTCTCGTTCGAGAATTACCAAGGCGGGGAGAAAGGTCTGAAGTCCTGCCATACCAAAGTTTGCTAGATCAAACTCCATGAATTTAGAATCAAAATCTTCTGGTTGATGGTTAGATACCAAAGCATCAATTGTTCCATCCTTTAATCCTTCAATCAAGGCTTTACGATCTGAATCTCCTCTAAATGGAGGCTTTACCTTCAGATTTGGATCAAAATCTATTAAGTCAATATCCTTGAAGATCAATTGATAGATGGATACATCAGCAGTAACCTTCAAACCTTCAGCTTTAGCATTACGGATTAAAGTGACACTTTCTTGTGTACTGACAGTTTGAAAATGAATATTACCGCCTGTATACCTGACGATCTCAATGTTACGCTGGATAGCGATAAATTCTGCCAAACTCGGAATTCCTTTCATCCCTAGCTTTGTTGAAACCAAGCCTTCATGCATTTGACCAAACAGCGAAAGTAAAGGGTCATAAGAATGATCAAATAATATTCCATCAAACTTTTGCAGGTACTGATTCACTTTCATGAATCGGTCACCGTTGGATAAGGGTTTAACGCCCTCTCCAAAAATCTTGACACCAGATTGCATGTGCATATCCAACATCTCTGTCAAATCCTCTCCGTCAGTATTAATGGTAACTGCACCCTGGATGATAAAATCGGGAGTAAAATTCCTTGCTCGATTTAGGATAAATTCTACCTCACCTTTTGATTGAACGGTAGGGTGGGTATTTGGCTGAATTACAGCTGCTGCAAAACCACTTGAAAGTAAAGAGTCAGCCAAGCTTACTATCGTTTCCTTGTACTCAAAACCAGGTTCACCTAGCCCACATTTTAAATCAACCCATCCTTCACTTAGCATCCATCCAGAAGCATCTATAGTCTTAGCCTTGTAAGCTAGGACGGAGTCAAATTCTTGAGTTAAAATCCCCTTCGTAAATAAAAAATCTGCTGGAATGCTAAGTCCTTTTGAATCAACAATACTTAGACTTTTAAATAGAAATGACATTTAGCTCGGTTTGATGCAAAACTGCAATAATATTCTAAAAATGAAAAATGGAAATCCGAAATATTAAAATTTGGCTGGGTTAAATCTTCATCTGTATTCCAGATAATTAGTGTGGACATAGCATAATACCTGCTTAGAGCATCACATTTAGACTCTGACCCTTACAATCCAGCTAGTACAAACTTTAAATCAAGCTGAAATGCTATATTAATTTAAATCAAATCGTCGTATTCAATTTTTAGTCTTGGAGTAAACCACCGTGTTCTTAATTTCTGATTTGAGCTATCACCACAAGGTCAAAGTGTGATTATTTAATTTTGACAGTAACCTACTAGACATTGGGTTATCGGCTTGTTTAGGGGGAGGAATGTGAGGATACTGCTGCCTGTTTTGGGTGCTTTTTTTTTACAGCACTGAGCAGTGGTTTAAATTGGTCAGGTGTACTTGAACAAATGTGTTGGCATGGATGCCAATTCCGGGCTGCCCGGCCGGGAGGAGCTAGCAGGGAATGGATATGGGAAGCTGTTAAAACGCAAAAAAGCCAGCTTTGCAGCTGGCATTGGAATGAATGAGGCGGCGACCTACTCTCCCGGGAGTAACCCCAGTACCATCGGCGCTGCAGGGCTTAACTTCTCTGTTCGGGATGGGAAGAGGTG
>JBDNIP010000127.1:0-1436 GCA_041688245.1 Algoriphagus sp. | reverse complement strand
CACGTTTTCGTGGATAAGCCCAAAACATATCAACAGGTATTTTGATAAGTTCAGCTACCGAATCAGTCGCTCACAAAGCAAGCAGACTATTTTTAATAACCTGATTAAAAGGATGGCTGAATCAGATAAAATCTCTCACAAAGAAATTATATGCAGCTAAATGCTGACCTCAATAAATCAGATTCATTAAACAGTTCAAATCTGAGTACAGATTAAATAGCGCGTGTGCTATCTGTATGTAAATCCCTAATTCAATGTGGACTTAGTCGAAAGTTTTTAGTTAGAATATTCTATTTTTCCATGCTACAAAGCGGATCACAGCGCCAGTTACATTAGGATATAGTACCTCCTGAAGTTCTATTCCCTTCTCAAGAAATTCCTCAAAATCATAATTTAGAATTCGAACTTTATTTTGGCAGTGGAGAAGGATGTTGCAAGATTTTGTGGTATACCCACTTTTTCATTTTTTGCCACATAGTCCAAATTACTTTTACTGTATGTTTCAAAAATAATAACAACACTTTTATGAAGGTATTTATTCAAAGTCTTGTGATAGCCTGATTTAATAGCTACTGGAAAATATGCGTAACTAAGCTCAGTTACATCAAATTGATCCGCTTCATAGCATCCAAATAACCGATTAGACAGTCAATTTCCACCTTATTCTTTTTGGCAGGTTGAAATACTTTTTTTGTCCCGCCATACTAATATCAAAGGCACAAACGCTCCGATCCAGTATAGCAGCATTTACGCCATTACGACCTTCCCCATCTGTGGACAATAAAATTTTACTAAGCTCCAATTTTCCCAATTCCTCCTTCAATTACCTATTGAAATGAGCGATACCGCAACCAATAATTTGCTTGCGGTATCGCTCATTCCATCGGTCGTTTGAGGTGCGGTTTATTTGTTTATGAGATTTGAAGTTGATGAAATAGTGTTGTCAACGAAGCGAATTTTTGTAAGCGTTTTGAAGCTATTTCAAGGACAAGGCCTTCTAATCAGCGTTTGTCATGCTAAGATTAGCAGTATTCGGAGCCGAAAAGTTTCTTTAACCAGGGCATCTCCGCTTTTGGGAAGATATGGGTACTGAGCATATTTTTTAGTTATACGTTTTTTCCACATGGATAAAGTCACTTCAGCGTATCCTTTTACCCGGTTATTCTCCTTCCAATTATTTATACATCAGTGAACTGCGAAAAAGAAGATCAAATAATACCCAATCATTTATCCCATAAGATGAATAATATAGTCCTACCGTAAGATCTTTTTCATTGGTAGCAGAAATGCTTTTTCTTGCGTGTATTTAAGCACAATAAACCCCCAGAGTAAATGCTGTTCAAAACATTTGGCTAAAGACATTATTCGATTAGATTCCGGGCTTCCCTCAAATTAAATCTGTTCAACAAACTCTGAAAAGACTTTTTTGTGATGTG
>JBDNIP010000856.1:0-10813 GCA_041688245.1 Algoriphagus sp. | reverse complement strand
GAAAATGACTATCACTTTTAACAATAGATTTTAATTCAATAAAATCGCCTTTAACCCATGTCACATAAAAATCCACTCTCTTCAGAACCTTTAATATTAATCTTCTTTCCCTATAGATTACAATCGAATTATTTAGTTTACTATAGATTGATACTCCTTCATTATCTATCTTGGTTTTAATAGCACTAGTTCTTTCTTTATAAAGCCCGTTGATATTTTTAAGAAAAAATTTTTCGAACTCCAATAAAACCAAAATATTTTTAATTTAGCTGGAATTTTATTCAATAAAAAAACAACAAATGGATTAATTGTATGAAAACAAATAGCGTCATAGTTATTGAAATAAAAAGTACTAGTTTGTAATTCTTTTCTTTTCCAAATAATTTTATTTTCATATTTCAAGTATCTAAAGTTCTGATCTTGGGCTTGAACCTTGACAAGAAAAATAGAGTGATACCCAATTAAGGAATCATCGATAAATCTAAATCCATCAATGAATTTATCATCTGGAACTATATGCAAAATTTCTTTCATACAAAAGTAGTTGGTTATCGGTTTGGAGTACGTATTACCTCATCCTGGCAGTGACAAATCTGTTAGTCTATACTCGTCAAATCAATGCTATCTCTCCTATCGTCGAGATGGCTAACTGAGATCGGTTGTAGGTTGTCAGTTGTGTCCGTTGTCAGTTGTGGATTGAAGGACTGACTACTAACTGAAGACCGTCTACAAATCACCATCCCTGGCACTCCCACCACCAACTCTTCGTCTTCCACATCCTGAATAATTACCGCTCCAGCACCGATGGTAACCCGGTGGCCAATTCTGATCCCAGGAAGGATAGTTGCATTGGCTCCGATATTACAGAAATCCCCGACTTGGCAAGCCCCTAATAGGATTGCTCTAGGGCTGACCACCGAAAACTCCCCAATCCTCACCTCGTGATGAATCTGTGATCCGGTATTAATCAGGCAGCCTTTTCCGATCTGTACCTCTCCGCCGACATGGCAGAAATTGAATATATCCACGCCTTCAACTTTGGCACTCCGACTTATCTTTGCATTGGATCCTTGAATAAACTCAAGTTGACCACCCAAGTCATTGAATTTCTGGTATACTTCGAATCGTTCTTCGGGATTTCCTATCCCGATAATGAATTCGGGAGTCGATTGGAAAATAGTTTTTATATCTTCCAGGGTATGAACGACAGTGTATCGGTCTTGAATCCTGCTTCTCCCCACTTTATTCCCGTAGAAAAATAATGTATTGACTTCTCCAAGGTCTTGAAGCAAGTCCAAAATCTCCAGCGCATGTCCTCCAGCTCCTGCTACAACCACGAATTTGGGCTATTTTGAACCCAGAGTAATAAATGAGCGATCATACCCTGATCTTCAGATTTGAGATTATGACATAGCGGAAAGCATAAAACTATTTTTCTAATCACTTCAGAGATAGGACATTCTCCTGTAGTATAGCTCAGTTGATTGAGACTTGGGAAGAAATATCTTCTTGATTCTATTCCATTCATTGTGAGGCTTGCCATACTTTTTTCTAAGCTTTATTCAGTTGGAAAGATGATGGTAAAACAGGCAAAATTATAGGCTTCCATTCCAGAAATACTGGGATACTATATAGCCATCTCTTGAAGCAGTTACTTGTACCGCTCGCTTTGCAGCTCGCGGTTGGACAATATATCGGAAATATAAAGTAGTACCGAAAGCCCCAGCGCAGCATGGAATTCAGAATTTTTGCCCTCGATACCCATCCCGTCGAATTCATAGGGACCAGCATATCCGGAGTTACGCAAAAGTGTAAGTTTCTTGGTCAGTTCGGCCGAGTCGGTGATTACTGATCCAGCCTCCACGGTATGGAAAATTCTGGTGGCATGGAAGTTTGTGGTACTAATAATCTCCATATTTAAAGGTTGATCTCCTTTTACTTTGACCCCAAAAGAATGCGCGGCATCGTAGATGACTTTGAGGCCGTGCTTGTCTGCTATGGTCTGTATGGCCTCCACATCGCAGGGAATGCCATAGACATGGGTGGCGAGAATGGCGCTTGTGTGAGAAGTGATGGCTGCTCCGATTTTAGCAGGATCGATGGTGAGCTCATCGGAAAGAATATCTACATAAACTGGTTGGCAAACTTTCCCACAGGAGACTACTGGTGACGACCACGTACCAAAAAGGTGTGGTAATGGATTTCGACTTTAAGATCTAGGGCTTTGATAGCAACGGGAGCACAATGGTGCCATTCCCGACAAAAAGCAGTTGGGTCTGGCACAAGGTGTTCTTTGAGTTGGAGTTTGAGTTCATTGGCTAACAGACCACTGTTTGTCAGCTAATTACGCTCCAATATATTACCTATGTAGCGCTGATAGGAAGCTTTAGAGGGAAGTAAGGGTTTGGTCACGGGGATCAAGGTTGTGGGTTTTTGGTTTAAGGACTGAGTGCTAACTAAACTTTTATCGATAGCTACCAGAACTGGTCCCCGTACTATCATGGATGCCCATTGCTATCGGCTAATTAACTTAAAACCCTCCAGGGGTTCTAAACCCTTGGAGGGTTTGGTCATTTTGACCATATAGATCGCTCTTCCGCCGCGGCGAATCGAGCTGGCCAACTGCTCCTGGTAGCTATTGTGGATGAAGACTGTCAACGCTGTCGACCGCTTAAAGCTTCGCCCTTTGACTCCCACCACATGAGCTTCAATTGGATAATTTTTGCTTAAGAGGTTGGTTTATAAGAGTTAAATAGAGCTGAGTACTAAAATTACTCAGTGGATTTGGAAATGCAAATCGGCTAGTGATTTTATTGCTCAGAGCAAATAGCATTTCTAGTACTGATCTAGCCCTAAGTGGATGAGAATCTAAAGTGGTATTGCCGTGGCTCGGAATGTTCTTAGCCGAAGATTCAAAATTGAGGATTCCTTAGATTTCTGTTCTTAGACAAAAGATTCTCTTGGTTTTTCGGTCCTTGACGCTTGTTGAAATACCTCAGTGCTGACCTTTGATGATCCTTACCGGCACACCTATGACGGTGACTCCATCTAGAAGATTTAGTCACGCAGCTCTTGCTCCTACCGTTACCTCACTTCCGATCCTGATTCCAGGAAGGATAGTGGTATGGGATCCAATCGAGCAGGAATTACAGACCTGCCCGCACCGAGCAGAAATACTCCGGGATTGATGATGGTAAAGTCTGCTACTTTGACTTCATGATGCACCTGAGCACCACTATTGACCATGCAGCCGATTCCTAGCTGAGTTTCCGCTCCGATAAAGCAGTGGTGAAATTGACGATATCTGATTTTGGTTGTCGGTTGAAAGACTAACTGAGGACTGCCAGCTGCTCACTGAAGACTATTAACTCACATCGGGCAGCTCATAAAACATCGGCAATCGAAGTAAACAATCTGAAAAACGATCCGAGTTAAGTAAATTACGGCTGTGTTGCTCTGGAAAATGCTTTTGTGCGTATGTAGAGCGGTGGAGGCTTTGGTAGTGAAATACCGCCAAGATTCCATTTTCATTCAAATGTCTAACATATTCCATACGACTCTCTAGGTCTGGAAAAAGAAGGTAGAAAAGATGCCAGTTGCCAGCAGGCATTAGGCAGCTAGCAGAATTTGTTTGAATAGCTAGAAGTTTACTTTCCATTGACTCTTCTGAATAGCTTTCAGGACTGGAAACTGAGAACTGGCTACTGCTGGATGTGAACTTGCTCAAATAGTATGGACTAAGAATTTTTGGCTTAGACGAAGTTTCATTAAAATGACTGAAATAGTCTTCCCAAATCCCTTCTCTTCGAGCTTGAATAGCATCTATATTTTCGAGTTGTGCCCATAAGAAAGCTGTGGTAACTTCAGAGGGCAAGAAGCTGCTTCCAAGATCCACCCAACCATATTTGTCAACTTCTCCACGGAAGAAAGCAGCACGGTCGGTTCCTTTTTCCCAGATAATCTCCGCTCGCTTCACAAATGCCCGATCATTAATAACTAGCATCCCTCCTTCTCCACACTGAATATTTTTGGTTTCGTGAAAGCTAAAACAGCCCAAATGCCCGATTCCTCCAAGGGCTTTTCCCTTGTAGAAACTATCTACCGCCTGAGCAGCATCTTCTACAACGTAGATATTATGCTTATTTGCTAGGGCCATGATTGTATCCATTTCACAGGCTATACCACCGTAATGTACGACAAGGATTATTTTAGTCTTTGAGGTAATTAGATCTTCAAGGAGTGTTTCGTCTAGGTTTGGGTGATCCTGCTTGCTATCTACGAAAACGATTTTAGCCCCCCGAAGCACAAAGGCATTGGCAGTGGATACAAAAGTGTAGCTCGGGAGAATGACTTCATCTCCAGGCTTAATATCCAAGAGGATGGCTGCCATCTCAAGTGCATCGGTGCAGGAAGTGGTGAGGAGGCATTTCTGGAAACCGTAGCGCTGCTCAAAGAACCCTTGGCATCGCTGGGTAAATTCTCCATTACCGGAAATTTTACCCAAGTCCACTGCTTCCTGAATGTATTTCAGCTCATTACCGGTGAGGTAGGGTTTGTTGAATGGGATTTTCATAGAGGATTTTAGTTCTCAGTGGTGGGCTATGAGTTGTGGGTTGTGAGGACGTATAGCTTCGTTTCGATTCGCCTCAGCAGTAGAGAAATCTGTTTGTGTGTACTAGTCAAATCAATGAGATCTTTCCTATCTTCAAGATAACTACTCACTCCCAACTGATGCGAATGGCTGTTGGGACTGCCACCTTCCAAGTGACCAAGATTAATGCTAGGCAATTCAATTTTGAGTCCACTTCTAAAACTGGATTTTAGGAGTGGATTCGATCTTTCAATTTTCGATTCCAATAATGATATACTAAAACCCGCTCCACAAGTGCGTATCCTAACTTTTCATACAATCTGACTGCTGCACTATTATTTGCTTGAGTGGCGATTTTCATTACTCTAGCAGCTTCACTTTTGGCTTTTCTTTCAGCACTTTGAACCAATAGCTTTCCTATTCCCTTTCCCTGCTGGCAGGCATCTACTGCAATCAATCCAATCTGTGCACTACTGGTATCAGTGGAATAGGAGATGAAACCCGAATAATCAGCAGCAACAATGAGGGTTTGATTTTCCCAAGCCTTAAGTACCCACGAACCATAGAGCTTTTCGAATTCTCCATGAGCTAGCCGAGAATCTACTTTGAATCTTGAAAATCTACCACTTTCTAAGGCAAGGTAAAGAAGTCGTTTATCCCAATTTCCTTGATATCTTGAAATTAAATCCTCACACTCTCGGGATGTATCCAATTCTTTTTCAAAAGTCAGTTTGGTGTCTGCCAAGATAATCTCGGAGGATTTGAAGCACAGTTCTTTTTCTGAGAATATATAAGCTAGCTGAAAGACTTTGGCTTCTTCCAGAAACATGGATTCCTTCCAGTCTCCAAAGATGGTAGTCTTTCCAACGGGGTAGCCAAAAAGTTCGGTATCGAAAGGAAGCGGGATGATCATCGGATTATCGGTTGTGGGTTTGCATAACTCTGTAGATCCAAATATATTTTCTGCTAATTGGAAATGGATCAGAGTCACTTTTGGTCATGGTATCGGGTAGTTATCAGTTCTCTGTTGAAAGACTGATTGCTAGTTGAGGACTTCCAACCGATAGCTATTTTTCAGGTTTTCCATTCCTTTTTGACGTATTCAATAAATTTAAATACCCGGGCTCCTAAAACATCGTATTCAATAATCAGGGAATTGGCTTTAACCTCAAGATCAGGATACAGCGATTTAATTTTCTGCAAATGATTGATGGTTTCCAGATTACTGGCATGAGAATAAATCAAAAACTTGATGAAATCAGCCTCAGAGGTTCTTCTCCCATATCTTTCTACACTAGTTGAAACGACAGAATCTGAGGACCGTCTTAGTTGGCTCCCCAATTCATATAATTCATACTTTGGAAGACTCATTGTGAACCTGTGCGTTTCGAGAAACAAAGAAAATGATCTTTGATAGACTTTTAAATCTTTATACGACTTCATATCAATAAAAATACAGTTTTAAATCAATCAATCTCCATACTAGCTGATAACCCACAACCCTTTGGCAATAAGATCAAAAGTAAATCCAATAAGTCTCTGACTAGCACATAATATAAGTGAGTCTATAAATCCCTACTAACTGCCCACTCTCTTTTCCACAATATAAATCGGCCTATTTTTTACCCCTTCAAAGGTTTTACCTACATATAAACCAACAACACCAAGTGTAATCAACAGAAAACCACTCAGCAACCAAAGTGAAATAATCAGAGACGCATAGCCCGCCACAATGATATCGCCGTGCAAGTATCGGTATAGCGTGTAGAGTGCAAAAACAAAACCTGTGGCAGCAACCAGCATCCCAAATTTGACAGTCAGACGGATAGGTTTGTCACTGTAGGCCAACATAATGTCGAGGGCTAGATTAAATAACCGCTTGAAATTGTAATTTCTTTCTCCCTCTTCCCGCTTCGCGTGTGTCACGTCTATAGTCGTCTGTCGGAAACCAACCCACTTCACCATCGTGGGAAAATAGCGAATGCTTTCCCGCATTCCGCAGATCTCCTGAATGACTTTGCGATGGTAGATCCCAAAATTGGCTATGCTTTCGTCCTGTTTGGAACCGGTAAGCCAAGCGAGCGTACGATAGAATATTTTGGAAGACAGTCGCTTAAAGAAACCATCCTGACGGTTGGCTCTTCGGGCCAATACTACGTCAAATCCTTCCTGTGCTTTCTGAAAAAGAGCGGGAATCTCCTCTGGACGATCCTGAAGATCAGAATCCATGACTACCACCCAATCAGCATCTGCCTGATCAAGTCCGGCGGTGATAGCGTAGTGTTGTCCAAAATTGCGGCTAAGTTTAATGCCTGTGATTTCAGAATGGATGGCCGCCAATCGTTCGATTTCCAGCCAAGAATCATCAGGACTGGCGTCATCGACCAATATGATCTGCAACTCCTCAAACCTTCCTCCAATCGACTCTTTCAGTCTATGCACTAAAGACTCCAAGGAGTTTTCGCCTAAATAAACTGGAGATACTACGGCTATTCTCAATTGACTCTTCAATTCTCTATATCGTACGAATTAGACTTAATTTGATCATAAATCTGAAAAAAATTTCGCTCTCTATTTTCCTTTTTCCACATTTGGCCAAGGGTAAGGTCTGCATCATACTCATCAAATGGTTCTAATCCCCGAGCAGGATAATGAGTTATTTCCCCGAAGTAAATTTGATTTTCAATCGTATACAGATCAATTCTGCAAAAGTCAAAAGGTGCAGCAAGTTTTTCGGCGATTAGCTTCATTTCATTCAGATTACTAAAAAAAGGCATCCTTTTTATTTTCTTTGCACCCATCATCGGCGTGCCAGGCATTTCTCTTAGATTTTCATCTGTAAAAAATCTTCGAGGTTCTTCAAATCGATCCTCCATAAAAAAAATCATTTTTACTTTCCCGTGATAGCAGTGGAGTTTTATATCCATGGGAATTTTCCCATCTGAACTACGTAATACCATTTCACAGATTATCCTTCGAGGAATATCTCTGTAGAGCCATTCATGCTCGCGCTGTCCAAAAGAAGTATTTAGCCAATAAGCACAAAGTTTGGTTATTTTTTCAAGATCGTCTCCTGGCTTGACCAGCAGATTTCCACCAGAGAAATGGTTGGCTTTGACAAACACTTCGAAATCCCAAGATTGGAAGGGAATATCTTTTCCTGTTATGCTTTCAAAATAGGTTGGAATCAAAATTTCATCAGCAAGTTTCTTTCCTAAACACTCCAATACATAGCGCCGGACTTTCACCTTATCAGCAGTAAGGGTAAGCAAAGGGCTTCTATCTTTCAACATCTTGTGGACGATACGATGATTATGTGTGACTGGCTTACTGAGATCCAGGGGGTATCCATGGATATCGAGAAACCTTTTATGTAGCTTGCTATAACCTCGCAGTTGATGTAGGTAGTTGAAAAGAAGGTCGTATTTTTTTTGGACAACGGCTCGGAAATTCATCTTACTTATTGAATTTTATAAGAAATTAATTTATGATATTATTCGTGATTTTTTTTAGCTTTTCCATTGTATTAGCCATCATGCTCCTAAACCTAGGCTGATAAATGGGAAATCAGATAATGTCATCGTTTTGAATTGAGATAAAGTCTTCTAGTATCTGACGAAACTATGTGGTCTGTAATTATTTACTAGGATGATCATCACCGAATCGACACAATGAAGAACCACGTATATGATTCGATTGAAAAGCTCTTCTGGTATGTAGTTCAAATCAAAACCGGAAAAACAATTACAATCAAACTTTTTAGATTTTATAGCGATTACACTATCTGCCACTGATCAAGACGAAAAAGAGGGGTTTAAATTCGGGGTCTCTGCAGGGCGGTTCACTCAGAGGTCGTTAGTAAGCTTCTTGCAGGGTATCTAAGGCACTTCACCGGTACGTAAATATTGAGTATCAACAATTCTCCAAATGATTGGTAAGTACTATTCTCCTATTTTTTCCCATTTCTTACCCAACTTAAGATCAACCTGATAGTCATCAAATATATTCAGACCCGAACCAGAGTAGTGTGTAATCTCCCCGAAGTAAGTTTCTTTGCCAAAAGAATAAAAGTCAATTCTCACGTGAGCAAAAGGTTGGGCAAGTTTTTCCGCAAGGGCGACCATTCTCTCATAATTGGGGATTTCAGGAACAGGATTAAGCGTTTCAATATTGCTCATTTGTGCGCCTAAAATAGGATTTCGTTCAGCATCAATGTAAACCAGTTGTTGATTGGTGAATCGATCTTTAAGAATCACTATCATTTTAACTTTACCCTGAAAACAATAAAATTTGTAGTCGTTCGGGATTTCTCCGGTTTCGTCACGAAGCACTTTTTCACAAATTATTCTTCGGTGAATATCACGATAGCCCCATTCATGGAGAGCCTGCCCATAGCTAGTGGTAAGCCATTTTTTGCAGATCGTTCTCAAAAATTGAGGATCCACGCCTGGGCTAACAAGCATATTTCCTCCCGAAAAATGATTTGCTTTCATGAAAAACTCAAAATCCCAGTCCTCAAAAGGAAGATCCTGACCTGTACTGCTGAATCCGAAAATTGGTATCAGGATTTCATCTGCAACCTCATCTCCAAGTACTTTACGAATGTAGTCTCTTACCAGATATTTGTCTGAAGTAATTGGAATAAGCGGATCACGGTCAAAGAGTTTTTTATAGTTGATTTTCTGATTGTGGGTGATTGGATTTTTTAAATCCAAGGCGTAGCCGTTTTTTTTGAGGAACAGCTTATGTAAGCTGGGGTAATTGAGTGCACGTTGTCGAATATTAAAAAAATAGTCTCGCAAATTTTGAATTTTAGAATAGGTCAAGTCCATTAATTAGTTTGTTTTGAATCCTTAGGAAGAATTCGGTTTTTGAATAATTGAAATATACTTCTGGCTTTTCTATACACCTTGAAATAAAGATTATTGATTTCTACCTCAAAGGGCGGAGTATGATACCTTAGCATATTACCCGTACTGATAGTATAAAAGTGAAACCTGTTAAGGTTTAATTTATTTTCTTGACTCAGGTATGCCATCACCTGATTTCGAAAAAAGAAATAATTGTCTCTCTTTTCAGTTTGAAATTGATCTGAGTTGGAAATGGATTCAGGTCTGTGATAAACTTTACACAGTGGTTCTGTTAAAAAAGCAACGTTATCATTTACTTTTAAGATTTCAAACATCATGAAATACTCCTGCACGTTTAAAAGCTCCTCATTCCAGCCTCCTACATTTTTCATGATTTCAGCATTCCAAAGATTTGCCGAGGTAATGCCTAACCTTGTGGAAATAAGGCCAGACCAAACATCTTTCATGACGGAAATTTTTGATAAGTACCCATCTTTTTTATACATATATTGACCTATTACTAAAGAAGTCTTCTCATTAATTAACTTTAATTGCTTTGAAATCTTATCCTTTAGACACTGGTCGTCTGAATCCAAAAACTGAATCCATTTATTTTTTGTAGCAAAAAGTCCAAGATTTCTGCTTGCGGGTGCTCCTTTGTTTACTCTCTTGGGATGATAGAGCATTTTTATGATCGAATACTCAGATTCCAATTCTTTACAGAGTTCGAAGGAGCCATCTAATGAGCCGTCATCCACGAGAAAAATCTCGTCAATTTCCTTTTGAATTAATAGGGACTTTACCGCTCTTCTAAGAGTGGATTTAGAATTGTAAACGGGAACTACAGCTGAGACAAAAATCATGTGAGGTCAATGGATACCATATTGAAAATTAGTTTTTACTATTTTTTCTCAATAGAAATTATTTAAGATTAGGATGGATTTTAATTAGTTTTTTTTTAAAAACTCTGTTTGAAGATAGATTTACACTTTTTTTATGACTCAATATGCCAAAAATACCTTGTCTTCGTAAAAGTTGGACCAATTAAGATTTTAAAGTTATAAAACTCATTTAGTGTTTTCATAGCTAAGGCCGAATGTGGGGCAGATGTATTGTGTTCGTCTACCCATTGTTGTATTTGGTCGAGTACGGTTTGTGCTGAATCAAGACAGTTCTCCTTTACCTAATCTCTTTTAAATATTCCATTCAAAGTCTTACATATTTCATTTGATTGGAGTGTACGTTGGGGTGTTACAATCGACACTAATCCATTATTTTTAGACTTGCCTTAAGTTTCTTTTCGATGAATTGTGGGCCATTATCATGCAAAAACTGCAATTGGCACAACTCCCCACTAGCACAACATATAAGT
>JBDNIP010000855.1:0-1017 GCA_041688245.1 Algoriphagus sp. | reverse complement strand
TCCCAAAATTCTTTCTGAGGAAAGTCTAGCCAAATACGACGTGCTGATTTTGGTCAGCAGTACAGGGACTATTTTCGACGAGGCGACAAGAGCATCTCTTCAGAAATTTGTAAGAAGTGGAAAAGGTGTAGTAGGAGTACACGCCGCGGCAGACTCGGAGTACGATTGGCCATGGTACAATCAACTGATGGGTGCGTATTTTTTGGCACATCCAGCACAGCAAACCTTGAGACTCGAAGTAGTGGATCAGAATCACCCATCGACTTGGCACCTTCCAAAAAACTGGATGTGGACAGACGAACTTTACGAATACAAAGACATCAATCCAGATTTAAAGATTTTGATCAATGCCGATGAAAGCACTTATAAAGTAGCGAAAGGCAATGGAGCTAATCATCCAATGGCTTGGTATCATGAATTTGATGGGGGGAGAGTTTTCTATACCGCTTTGGGCCACGTGGACTCTGCCTGGGAAGATGATGTCTTCTTAAAGCACCTGTATGGAGGGATTTGGTATGCAGCTACTGGAAGACCTTTTAGAAAATGATTTCATTAAAACCGAATTGTCGGAACTATAACCTGACAATTCGGTTCTTTATCCAATAAATGACCCTATTATGTTGAAAGCTCAAGTAAAACCTGTTCACCTCTATATGGAGGCTAATCCGAATCCCAACTCATTGAAATTTGTTGCAAATTTCATGTTAGCCGATGATGGAGTAAGTTTTGACTATCCTGATTCAGCCAGTGCTACCAATTCTCCACTTGCTCAAGAACTTTTTAATTTCGCAGCGGTTCAACGAGTTTTTGTTGCCTCGAATTTTGTTACAGTCACCAAGGATGAAGCTGTAGATTGGATTGAAATTCAGACGATTATCAGAGATCATATTCGGCACTATCTTGAGGCAGGTAAGCTTGTAGTTCAAGCAGATTTCGACAAAGACCCGCTTTTCAATGAGAATGATTCAGAGATTGTAAAGAAAATTAAAGGTATTCTGGATGAATACATCAGACCTG
>JBDNIP010000854.1:0-3963 GCA_041688245.1 Algoriphagus sp. | reverse complement strand
GCTTGTAATCTTCCTGTGCGATGGTAGTGCTCGAAAAAGTATTGGTCTCAATGATATCTGCACCTGCTTTGAGGTATTCGCGGTGAATATCCTTGATGATATCCGGGCGACTTAGCGAAAGTAGATCATTGTTTCCCTTTAATGACTTGGGATGATCTTTCAATTCTGGGGTTCTAAAATCTTCTTCTTCAAGCTTATACCGCTGAATCATGGTACCCATGGCACCATCAAGGATGAGAATTTTTTTAGAAAGTTGTTGAAGAAGGAGTTCCGTTCTGTTTTGCATAATACTTTTTTTCAAAAAGCTTATCGAGCAAAACACGGATAAAAGTAAGTTACTTTTTCCGCTCATCTTTTCCCAATAAATTGGGATGGGAGTTAGCACCTTAAATACAGGTTGCTAAGACGTCATAGGGCCCTTCCCTCAGTCTTTCTCGATAAGCAAAATCAAGTTAATAGTATTTTTCTAATAAAACAGTCACATCATTAAATTTAAAGACGATTTTTTTTAAATTTCTTAAAAATTCTATAAGCTACGGTCTAATTCCAATCCCAAAAGACAGGTAAGGCCCAGCCATAAAATCAACCATGTCAAATTCCCCCAAGCGGTAATTCCCAATTGGCATTTCATATCCGGCAGATGCAGAAAAGATTAAATTAAAAAGATTACGACTGGTGACTGGAAGAATATACTCAGCAAAAATCTCAGGCTTGATCATCAAGCCTGAATTTTTCAGATACCCGTCAAAGTTTCTTTGCTCAAAAATCTCTGGAAAATCAGGTTTTACTTTGGAGTTAAGTGCGTATCGAATATTTCCAAATCCAAGTCCGGCCAAAGCACCTATTCCAAAGTTTCTAAACTGGAAAAACTTATAGCCCCCATTTGCATAGACCCGAAGGCTATTTAAACTTTGATCCATGGTAGAGTTGGCATTTCCAGAAAGGGCTAGATTATAAACTTCAACTCCGTAAAGCAATTTTTCAGTATTACCAAGTATTCGGAGTCCCAAGTTGGATGGAGTTCCAGAAAGTGGCTCATAACCAGCTTCATTTAGTTGCTCATTAAATCTAGTCGCATCTGTGAAATGAACCCCTTTGATCAAATATATCCCAATGCCTGCATCTTTATAGAAAAAATTCCGATCAGGAAGTGAAAGCCCTGCTCCTATCCTAAAAAATGCTCCACTTTGAGTATTGTCAAAAGAAATGCCAGCCATATTCCATTTACCCTCAAATGGGCTAAAGGAATAACCTAATTTACTGATTACCTGAATTGCTTCTGGTCTTCCCGGTAGATCAAAATCAAAGCTAAGCTGAAAGCCGATCTCAGTTAGAAAATTCCCAAAGTGCTGAGTACCTTTTTGGATATCATGCGCTCTTAGAATGAATCCATTTTGTGGTTGAGCCAAAAAGGATTGAAGATTATTTGGACCATCCGTCGGTAGCATTTGAAAATTCAAAAAACCAACTCCTATCGACATGTAGTGAATTAGTTGAAATCGAGATTCTTCTGTAAATGAATAACCAATGTTCAATAAGGCTCTAGAAGTCCGGTAGCTTAGCTTATAATCATCAAAAGTGCTTTGTCTTCCTTGGTTATGGTATAATTCTAATCCAAGGATAAAATCATTGACTCTAGCTTGATATCCTATTCCATAAGTTCGATAACGATTTCTCAATCCTGACAGTCCACGGTCAGCAAGTAATTGATCAAATTGGTTGAGCTTAGCACCTGATGAGCCGGTCAATAGATAGAAACTCGATCGATTGGTAATGAGCCGCTGAGCCGATGCAATGGTAAAAGTCAGAAATAAGATTCCAGTTAAAATTAATCGAGTAAAAAACTGCATCGAGTAAATAGGTTTGAAGCATTCTAGATTTAATGGTTCAAAACTAATGCTAAATCGAAGAATTAAGGATATTTTTCCTAAAGGTATTGGGTTAATTTCTCATAGAGTCCTTCGGGAGTAAATGGTTTGTGCACAAAGTCATTGATACCAACCTCCTCCATTTCGCCTTTGATTTCATACAATGAACAAGCTGTCAAAGCTAAAATCGGGATATTTCTTTTTATCAAATCAGGATCTTTTCGAATTGATCTTGCTACAGAAAAACCATCTAAAACAGGCATTTGAAGGTCTAATAATATCAATGAATAGTTTTGTTTTTCAAATTCATCCAATGCTTCCCGACCATTAGAAGCTATAGTAAGCTTCCCAACATTCCACTTAGTTAGAAATTTCTTGATTAGGATCTGGTTGATCGCATTATCCTCAGCAACCAAAATAGATGCTTTTTCAAGCGATTTAGATGGATTAACCGTTTCACAGGTATAATAATTTTGACCCTCTTCCACAAACTCAAATTTTATAGTAAATCTAAAAGTACTTCCTTCATTTGGTGTAGAACTCACAATTATTTCTCCATCATGAATCTCGACCAATCTTTTGACTATCGCAAGTCCTAGGCCGGTTCCTCCATATTTTCGTGTAGTGGCAGAGGATGCTTGCGTGAATGCTTCAAAGATGTTCTCTAACTTTTGCTTAGGGATTCCTATTCCACTATCCTCAAAGGCAAAATGAATAAAACAAAACGAACCTTCTGTTTTTTCAAGCTGAAGACTTATCCTTACAAATCCGTTCTCGGTAAATTTAATAGCATTAGAAACCAAGTTATTTATAATCTGACCGATTCGGACTGAATCTCCGATTAATTGATTTGGTATTTCAACATCAATTTCCACACTTATTTTCAAAACTTTCTCATTAGCCTGAAAACTGTGTGAGTGTACAGTTCTGTTGATCAAATTCCTCAAGTCAAAAGGTACTGATTCCAATTCAAGTTTACCAGAATCAATCTTGTTATAGTCAAGAATATCGTTGATTAAACTCATTAAATTCTCCGCGGAAAATTGTAATGTCCGCAAACTTTCCAATTGATCTGGACGAGGATTTTCTTCGATTAGAAAATGTGAAAGACCAATAACTGCATTCATTGGGGTCCTAATCTCGTGACTCATTACAGAGAGAAATTGAGATTTTGCAACAGAGGCTTGCTCAGCACGTTCCTTTGCCATCAAAAGATCTAATTGTGCCTCCTTAAGCCTTGATATATCTCTGGCAACCCCAGTATAATATCGCTTTGAATCTTGTTTTCGCTCAGCCATTCTTCCATTGGAATTGAAAACTTTATACCCACCAATCTTATGGCGAAGTCTAAATTCCAGAAATTGATTTTCTGCTAAAAAATCACTTGTTGAAGATACCATCAACTGAAATACATTAAGATCATCCGAATGAATGTATTCAAAGATACTATGCCCCAATACCTCTTCAGCAGTGTAGCCAAGAAATTGAGAAACGTTAGGAGAAACATAATACAAATCAAAAGTTTCGGTTAATGAGAATATGATTTCTGTGGATTCTTCTACGAGCGTTCTATATTTTTCTTCTGATTGTAGCAGGTTCGATTTGGCTTCATACTCTTCATGGACGTCACGAATGATTGCCAAAGCAAATTCTACGATATCCTTTTCAACGATTGGTATGATTGTCCGGTGGTAACACCTACCCCTGAAAAAGAACTCCGCTTCTACGATTTCTCTATTTTCATATACACGATCTAATAATAAGTTAAGCTCATCTAGATCGCTGATAGTAATGTCACTTAGTGATTTACCCTCAAAAGATTCCCGGCTGAGGTCCCACATTTCAAAATTGGTTCCTTCCGCCAGAATGTACCGACGAGATTTATCTAGAAGAAAAACATTAGTTCCCGGAATATTTGAGGCAAGCATGCGATATTGTTTATCTCGCTCTTGATTAAAAATTTCTGGATTTTTCCGATCAGTAATGTCTTGAAATAAACCTTCATGGAAGATTATTTTACCTGAGGCATCAAGTACATCACGTGTTTTATCTTCAACCCAAGCATACGATCCATTTTTCTTTTTAACTCGGTATT
>JBDNIP010000853.1:0-1300 GCA_041688245.1 Algoriphagus sp. | reverse complement strand
GTGCGCAAGACAATCTTGTTGAAACCCAATATGGAAGTCCGCATGAAATAGATGTTTTTTACAGAGAGCTCATTTGGGGAAATGATACCATCCAAGGCCTGTCTCGGGCAAGAGGTTTTTTGCATTCGGAGGGCTATCAAGTAGGTCATTCTAAGGAGAAAACTGTATCTGGCAATTCTTTTAATCAATTATCATTTGATCAAATTCAAAAATCGGACTACGGAATTCTAACGTCCAACACTGGTCGACCAAGAGGTGCAGCAGCAGATGGGATTTTTACCTCCATTATTTTTAGGTTATGGAATTTCAACACAAAATGGTTTGATTATGAGCTGCTGGGTGGGAAAAAGATCGGAGATCGAGAGGTGTTTGTTTTGGCTATCAATGCTAAAAATTCTGGCGTGAAGCGAAGGTCCAACAAATGGGGCTTTAGTACCTATGGCTTATTAGAAAAGGCAGTATTTTATATTGATCAGGAAGACTATGGGATCCATATGATGGAGCTCTCCCAAAAATATTCTGGAAAAAAGCAGCGGTCGAAATATGTGGGACAAACCTACTCTGAGCAAAAACGAGAAGGAGTAGTCAAATATCAGCGCAATACAAATGGCGATTACGTGTTTACCTATTCCAACTACACAAATTATTATACTGATTATGGATTCTATACCGAAGTAGATCCCAAGCTATGGGAGGTGAAAGAATATGCCGAATTATTCGCTGTGGACTATCAATTTGTGAATTTGGACTCTGACCAACTTCGTGAAAAATATAAGATGGGCGTAAGTTTCACATCACCAAACCGATCGCTAGATCCACATGTTGACTGGCACAATGGCTGGATTTTCATTAAGGGAAAAGCACGCTACAATTCTGATTTTTGGAAGAATTACTCCCACCCAAGTTTTCCCGGAGAAAAAGTCATGGAAGAATACCTTTCTCAAAACGAGTCATTGGAGGCTCAGTTTTCAGAATTCAGTAATAACCAAATGTATCTTCTGCCAATACTTCGTAGGAGACATGGGTTAAGGGAATATTTCTGGGATAGAACTGGTCTATTTAAAAGTGCCACAGCATCTTATTGAAAAAAGCTAACCCAAGAAGATAAATTTCGTATGTTGAGTCGATTAATACGGTCACATGCCAAAAATCTTTCTTCTACTTTTGTTTTTCGGGATGCTAATTGAGCTAAAAGCGCAAGGCATAGTCACGTTTAAAGAAAACATTTTCAATAACAATCGCTTCAAAATTGATGGTCAAGAAGCCAAAGCTGACGAGGTAGCCCGATTGATGGCTAACT
>JBDNIP010000852.1:0-2507 GCA_041688245.1 Algoriphagus sp. | reverse complement strand
ATCAGTAGATAGAGTCATGTGGTAGCGGTTAATTATTTGAATTCCAGATACTTAAATATAACTAAAACCGATGACTTTATCTATTTTTTTTAATCAAAATTCTCTTCCCTTTTGTACAAATTATTAATCGAACTCAGGTTACTAGATGCCCGAAAGCTATTTCCTATAAAAAAAGATCAGGTGTTGGCGACTAACTTATTTGCACAATTCAATTCTGAGGGGACTCCCTTTTTTGCTTTGGGTCAACTCGGTGGAAATAAAATTTTGAGAGGCTTGTTTGAGGGCAAATATCGTGATCGAAACGTAGTTGCACTTCAGGGCGAATACCGCTGGATGTTTTTGCCTAGATGGGGAGCAGTAGCATTTGCAGGTGTTGGAAATATTTTTTCTAGTGAGAATCCATTTGAATTTGATCAAACCAAGCTGGCTTATGGAGTTGGCGGGAGGTTCAAACTCAGCAAAAAGAAAAAATTGAATCTGAGGTTGGATCTGGCTCATTCACCTGGAGAGAGTCTACAGTTTTACTTCACTTTTGGAGAGGCTTTTTAACGTTTTAGGAAGTCTATTTATTGAGGATTTGATCAGTTGAGAAAATTTTTGCTCCCATAAAAGAATAGGTCATTTTGCCAGTTACCTCCCACTTTCCTTCTTTGAAATCTACGCTTAGATGCTCCCAACTTCTTCCCAAAACAAAACCTGAAAGAGAAGACTCTGAAATCACTGGATTTATATCACCGGTAGTTTTATTTCTGCAGATAAGCAAATGAAGCTTATTAATAGTGGAGTAATGAATAGCTATCGATTCCATTGAATAACCGGGTTCAATGATTTTGACTGGGATATCTTTGTTGGACTTTGAGGATAGAATCCCTAAAATTCCAAGTATTAAAATCGGAAAACTTATAATTCTTGGGTGGTTTTGCGACCTCTAAAAATCAAGCCAATCAAGAGATAGAAAAAATAGAGAATTGCAACACCGTTAATAATCCCCCATAACAAATCCAGGATAGCCATAGTCTTAAAGATTTTTGAAAAATAGGATTAGTTAGGGTTAACAACTAAAAATATTCTGTTTCAGATAAGTCAATGAAATTATGTGTGTTGAATAATTACACAAACTACTTTGCTTTCCGGATCCATGAACAAGAATAAATCACCATCACTTGAAAAGTTTAATTTCATAATATGATTCCCTGGGTATGATTTTTCATCAAAGACCAATGAAGTGGACTCTAAAGGAATATCAATTCCAAATTTTAATTGGCAAATAAATTTCATTGTCTTTCCTGACTTAGGACAAACAGGAATAGCTGGATATTGAATCCAAGTTGGGACGCCGATTATCCCAATATTTTCTCCAAACTCGGGTATTTCGTCTACTTGATCAGTTTTTATAAAAGTTTTTTTGTAGATAATTTCTGAGTCATGTTTTACGATTTCATCGTCGTAATCAGAATTTAAATATGCTTCTTCATTGATGACTTTTGGGGCTAGCGGATCTGAATAATCTAAATACAGCGGATCGAAATATCCATACAGCGGGACTGTCAACAATAAGTCAAATGGTAGCCATTCTAAGCTCTCAGTTTTATTTGACAGCATTCCTAGAAATTGGAAGGAGGGTTTTCTATTGAATTTTGGAATAGTAAATCCATTTGGAATTTCTCCTCCTAGGTAACTTTCAGATGTGGTTTCACTTTTTTCGATACTGTAAATTAGATGTGCTTTAGGCTCAAAAGGTAATTTGAAACCTATCTCTTCTTGATCTAAATCCAGCTCATACTTTTCCTCGTACATCAGTTGGTATTTTTTGACAAGAATTCCTTTTTCGAAGACTAATTCAATTCCTTCTGAACTCGCTAAAGCCACTTCCTCAGCTACGGTTTGAGTTTCTAAAAATCGAAGGGACTGCGGGTCTCCATTAAAAACAGCTTCAGAGCTTACCAGATAAACACTTTGAGTCATAGTTGATTGACAGCTTTGATTCGATATTACTAATAATACCAAAATCAATTTTGAAAAATATTTCATTATTGCGCTAATAAATAAAAAATTAATTTAGACTCAAACTTTAATAAGAGAATTATTTGAGGAGAGTTTACAACTGAATTCAAATAAGTCAAGTGTCAAGCAGAAATCAATATCTACCTCGATATGGTGGTTTTGAAGACGCTTGGCATGAGAAGCTTGAGAAAGAAAACCTTTTAAATCGTAGCCTTCTTTTTCAAAAAGTGCTTTCATCGCTATAGCACCATCTTCGGCGGCCTCATGGGTAGCTTCTAGGCTTTTAGCCAAAGCTCCTGCATAAAGTGAGTCTTCCAAATTAAACATGCCTTTCCAGCCTGAACAGTGAATCAAGATATCCTGATCTCGGGTTTGTAGGTAGGAAACTGTAGCAGAAAGATTAGGGAAAGCCCCGATTACGATTTCATCCGCTTCGGAAGATTGAGAAATAGCCAAGGTGCCATTGGTAGTGGTCATCGCAAGTTTTTTACCAGCATATGCGT
>JBDNIP010000851.1:0-3533 GCA_041688245.1 Algoriphagus sp. | reverse complement strand
TCAAAATAAAGACGCTGAATTGAAGAATAGCTTTACAAAATTGGCTGTAGCACTTGCTGAAAATGAAGAAAAGATCGTAAATGAGCTAAACGGATCTCAAGGAAAACAAGTAAACATAGGTGGCTATTACAAACCTGACGCAGCATTGACATCCATCGCGATGCGTCCGAGCGCTACGCTAAACTCGATAATCGAAAGCTTATGAATACAAAGCCCTGAATGATTCAGGGCCTTTTTATCCTTCTTCAAAACTAACATTGTTTTCCCTCAAGAATGATTTGATTTCTGAGACGTGTATGCACTCACCAAGATGAATAAATGCGTAGTCATTTATTTTTTTGGCTTTTCCATGTGCAATAATTGATTTGTCTTCGATATCAAATCCAAGGTGCAAGTGCTTAGTTCGGCTTTGCATTCCACAAATTTTTCCCTCTGCATCAAATAGCGGTCCCCCACTTTGGCCTTTAAGTCCCGGTGTACTGAGTTCCATTCCATAAATTTTACCTTGCTTGTCTCCAAGAAAACGGGTTAGCATCCCTTCCATTGGGAATCTGGGCGATCGTGCGTTCCCATTTGGTGACCACTGCAATACCTGAGCTTGCTGGTTCAATTCGAAGTTCGTGAATTCTGGAAATGGAAATCCCAATCTGCAGAGCATGGCTCCTGGTTGGATCTCGTTTTCGTCCTTTTTAAAAATTGGAGTAGATGGGAAAAGTGTTTTCTCAAAACCTTCAAATTTGATTAATGCAAGATCATATATTGGATGTAGGTGAAATTTTAAATTGCTAATCTGATCTACACAGTCTACAAATGTGATTCGCATTTCAGAAGTTTGAGCGGAATTTAATCCAAGTTTTTTTGCCAGACTCGAGATCTGGCCTCCACCAATGCCCTTCGCCTGCTGTTGAAAATTTGCATAGCGCTGGTTGATCTGATCTGCTTGGCTGATCCATTGGGCTACATGCTTACAAGTGAGGGCATATCCATCTTTATTCACAAAAAAAAGAGTGGCTGTCCCTTTTTGAACTTCTTTACTTCCGAAATTCCTGGAAATAGCGTGAATCGCACGAGTAAATCCTGCTACTTTTTCAATTGCTTTTGTAAACATTGGGTAAGTGATTTTTTGTTTTTTAAATCAAGAAATCTATCCAAAATGTCAGGACGAAAAAAGTCTTTGAGAAAATTTCTTACTCGAAATAGATTCAATTAGCTGAGATCGAAAGTCCCTCTTCTAGGAGTTGGGATAGTTTGGGCTAGCCAAAAAATTGTAATAACTTAGCAATTGCCTAAAATTTCTTACTTTTTTATAAGAATCCTGAGGTAGTTTTTAAAATCAAACCTATAAGTTAATCAATAAAAATATGAGCAAAATTAAAGTTGGAATCAACGGTTTTGGAAGAATTGGCCGTCTAGCATTCAGAGTGACGCAGGAGCGAAGTGATATTCAGGTAGTCGCAATCAATGACCTGATAGATGTTGATTACATGGCATACATGTTAAAATACGATTCTACTCACGGTATTTTCAAAGGTACCGTTGAGGTCAAAGACGGCAAATTGATCGTGAATGGAAATGCAATTCGAGTAACTTCCGAGAGAAGTCCTGCCAATCTTAAATGGGGTGAAGTAGGAGCAGACTATGTAATTGAATCTACTGGAATCTTTCTGACCAAAGAGACAGCGCAAGGCCATATTGATGCAGGAGCAAAGAAAGTAATCATGTCAGCACCTTCTAAGGATGACACACCAATGTTTGTAATGGGCGTAAACGAAGATTCGTATACGCCCGATATGGTATTTGTATCAAATGCCTCCTGTACTACAAATTGCCTAGCGCCAATTGCAAAAGTACTGAATGATAACTGGGGAATCGAGGAAGGCTTGATGACTACTGTACACGCAACTACTGCTACTCAAAAAACTGTAGATGCACCATCTGCCAAGGATTGGAGAGGTGGAAGAGGAGCCGCCCAGAATATTATCCCTTCATCTACCGGTGCAGCTAAGGCAGTGGGAAAAGTAATTCCTGAATTGAACGGCAAGTTGACAGGAATGGCATTTAGAGTTCCAACTCCTGATGTATCGGTTGTGGATTTGACAGTTAAATTAAAGAACCCTGCAACATATGCTGAGGTTTGTGCTAAAATGAAAGAGGCTTCAGAAACTACTATGAAAGGAGTTTTGGGGTATACCGAAGATGATGTGGTTTCTACAGATTTTTTGGGTGATGCGAGAACGTCAATTTTTGATGCCGGTGCCGGTATTCAGCTTTCCGATAAGTTCCTGAAAGTAGTGTCTTGGTATGACAATGAGTGGGGTTATTCCAACAAGGTGGTAGACCTCATGAGTTACATTGCCAGCAAATAATATGAAGGCCGATTAAAAAATCGGCCTTTTTTATTCCAACTAAATCCCGATTGTCATGTTACATTATAAATTAGAAGTATATGTATATTCCCTTATTTCCATTGCAGCTGGTAGCATTTCCAGATGAAGAACTTAATCTACACGTTTTTGAGACTCGATATCGGGAGCTTCTTGCGGATATTGAAGAAGGCTCCAAGACTATCGGTGTTTGCACTTTCTTAGATAAAATCACTGGCTTTGGCACCCTAGTTAGACTCGATCAAGTCTCAGAACGGTATGATGACGGTAGATTAGATATCAAGACAATTGGGCTTCATCCATTTAAAATAATCTCATTTGATAATCCAAGTCCAGGCAAATTGTATGCTGGGGGAGAAGTAGAGCTACTTCCGAATGATCCCACAGTCGAACGAGTTCTTCACCAGGAGTACATTTTTTATCTACGGGAGATGCTTTATTTACTGAAGTATGAGCCAAACTTTGACGCTGAAGAAATTAATTCATACTCATTTTCACACAAGCTTGGTCTCAGCTTAGAAGAGGAATTAAATTTATTGAAAATGTCTTCTGAAAATGAGCGAACCCAATATTTGATCACTCATTTCAAACGCATGATTCCAGTACTCAAAGCAGCAGAGCTTGCTCGAGAAAAAATCAGTCAAAATGGTCATTTCAAGCATTTGGATCCATTGGACTTTTAATCAGTTACCAAGTCCTGACATTTTTTGAACTCGCATCAGGTTATCGGTACCTTGCAATATCTTATTTTTTAGAATTGGGTTAAAATTTGGATTCTGCTTGACAAACTCGGTCACCTGGTCTGCGGCTGCTTTTGAAGTATATTGGCCAATGGTGGAGGTAATCCATCTTTTGGGAAAGAAAATATCACCTGTTTTCTGGATCTCATCCAAAAGAGCCAAGGAAAGTGATGTAAGTTTTATGCTGGTTGCTTGGTGCAATGGGTGATGAATGTAATCACAGGCATCCAAAACCCATGATTCTTTTTCACGGTTTGAAGCTTCTTTGAAAGATTCAAATAATTTAGCCCGTTCTTTTTCATTTTGTGAGAGGGCAGGTCTTAACCCAACTTGAAAATCGAATCAAACAATATTATGTAATACAACTAGTTACGCTAATTTTTTTTACAATTGGGTCACAACTTTTGAC
>JBDNIP010000850.1:0-8018 GCA_041688245.1 Algoriphagus sp. | reverse complement strand
TAATTAAAATGAGTGCTTTCTAAATGCCATTGATATAAAGCTTGGCTAAAAACAAAAATCCCGACCAGAGATCGGGATTTTGTTCACTTTAACCACTAACAACCATAAAATAAAAATCAAATAAATTAACTGTGTAGTCGGTACGGGAATCGAACCCGTGTTTTATCCGTGAAAGGGATACGTCCTAACCCCTAGACGAACCGACCGTTACTAACTCTAAAACCTGCTTTTCTGCAAGGTTGTGCAAATATAGAGTGTTAAGATTATAATTACAATTAGGCCGCAAAGATTTATTTTGTTTACCATTTAAATGATTGATCCAAAGCAATAAAATTTTACTTACGTGGGTAATAGTGATGAAAAAGCTACTTTTGATTTAAAATTAGGTTTTAGGTATGCTTCAAGAGAAAAGAATTCGGGTAGCCATAAATGGCTTTGGGAGAATCGGCAGATATACTGCTAAATTAATTTTAGAAAATACAGCATTCAATTTGGTTGCCATCAACGATTTAGCTGAGCCAGTTGCTATTGCACATTTGTTAAAATATGATTCAATTCATGGAAAGGCAGCTAGAGACATCCGACTTGAATCTAATATCCTTAGCTACGGAGATCATGAAATTCAACTTTTTGGAATTTCAAATCCCACACTTTTGCCATGGGAAAGTCTTGACATTGATTTAATAATCGAATGTACTGGAAGGTTTACCGATCGTTCAGGTGCCGAAAAACATCTTCATGCTGGTGCGAAAAAAGTAATTATCTCTGCACCATCGTTAGATGATACGATCAAAATGATTGTGTTTGGTGTAAATGACTCGATTTTAAATGGGAATGAAAGGATTGTATCCAATGCTTCATGCACCACTAACTGTCTAGCACCAATGGTACATATTTTGGAAGAAAATTTCGGAATAATCAAGGGGTTTGCATCTACAGTTCACTCCTACACCAATGATCAAAATCTGCATGATGCTCCTCATCATGACCTGAGAAGAGCCCGAGCAGCGGCTTATTCGATCATACCCACTACCACTAATGCTGGAAAAGCCTTAGACATCGTAATTCCTGCACTAGCAGGGAGAATTGAGGCGTCTGCCATGCGCGTTCCTGTTCCCGATGGGTCGCTGACGGATTTAATTGTAGAATTAAAACAACCGGCTTCTGCTGAGCAGGTAAATGAAGCTTTTTTCAAGGCAAGTTTAGGCAAATTCAAAGGTATTTTGGAAGTGGAAAATGACCCAATAGTCTCGATGGATATTATTGGAAATCCCCATTCCTGTATTATAGATTCCGCCTTGACTTCCTCAAAAGGCAATCTATTGAAATGTGTTGGCTGGTACGACAATGAGGCAGGCTATGCAAATCGTCTGGTAGATTTAGCGAAAAAATTATGCACGTGATTTATCATCTAATCTTTCACTCGATTGAGTGCCAAAATCTTTAAAAGGAAACTGGGAAGTGTAGCGTGTTTTTTTCGATTCCTCAGATTAAGATACCAACCAATCTTTTCCATGATAGGTATTTTGAAGGTTTCCACCATTTCAATCAATGTCCCATCAGGATCCTCAATGTATGCAAAACGACCTGCTGCTTTGCCCATATCAAATTCACTTTCACTGTCGACTGTAAATTCAATTCCAATAGCTTTTAAATTTGCTTTAAGAGCACTCATTTCATTTACATCAAAGCAAACGTGGATAAAACCCAAATCCCCCCAATTGCGATCTGCAAAAATGATATTTCTGGAAGGATGATCAGTTTCGATCAATTCAATTTGAGTTTGACAAAGTAGCTTACCTACTGCTCCGGAGGGTTCTGATGAACCTTCTAAGATGACTCTTCTGAAGGCTTGCCCAAGAACTCCTAACGATTTGAAATCATCCCAAACCTGTAAACTATCCGCTAAGATGTCTGACTGCTGAAAATGGTTTTGGTAGATTGGTAGGACTTTATCTATGGCACTTACGCCCATAACCACCCCAAGCACTCCTCCTGTCAAATCTTTGTTTTGACTAAACCAGGATTTATTTTCTACTAATTCAAAAATATTTCCGTAAGGATCCTTTACATAAAAATGTTTATCTCCAGCGGGATTTTTACTTGGCATATTCAGAATATCAGCCCCTATTGATTGCAAATGATCGTAAGTCTTTTGGCTATCCTTACATCTGATCTTTACTGCTAGAATTCCTAAATCAGTCCATTGAAGCTTATTTATTGAAGCCTGAGGAGTTTTAGAAGTGTACTGCCAAATCTCAAATCCACCCCCTCCTTGCATATTCATTGCTAAAATAGCGTATCTGCTTTCAACTTTACCTGCAGTGTACCGGATCATTAGTTTTGCCTCAGCACTATCTTGAAAAATAGGCACATCCATTTTAAACGCCTTTCTATACCACGCCCAAGCTTCAGATGCATTTTCCACACCTATCCCAACTTGTTGAATACCATTAATTTGAACTTGACTCATTGATTCATCAATTGATTCATCTCCTACTTTAATCTATTGTAATACAAAGTTTTAATACGTTCGGGTTTTACACCCAATCTAAAAGCAGTCATCGCAATCAGATTTGCTAATTGAACAGTGAGCCAGCTATTGGTTTGGTATTTTCTGTCTGATACCCTAATTGACTTTTTAATTAATCTAAACTGTGTTACTTTTTTAATCCGTTTGACGAGGTCAAAATCTTCCATGATGGTATAGCTCTCATCATACCCCCCAATTTCCTTAAAGAACGACTGCTCTATAAACAGCGTTTGGTCGCCTCCTCCTGCAAATATTCCATTGAATTGGGTAAACCAACTGTTGATTTTCAACATCGGATGCTTAGATTCAAATTTATAAGAAAAGCAACCTGCTCGACAACCATTATTTACTGCTTCTAAAATATCCTCAGCGAGACTTTTTAATGGTAGACTATCCGCATGAACGAAATAGAGAATCGATCCTTTTGCAATCCTTGCTCCGGCGTTTAATTGCGCAGCTCTGGAGCGAATTGGACTTATTATTACTGTTGCTCCATATTGAGCTGCAATAGCACTGGAATCATCTGTACTCCCTCCATCGACAACTATAATCTCAGTGACGATATTTTTTTCTAAGCCAGCTAGAAAAGGAATCAATTGAAGCAGGTTATCAGCTTCATTTATGGTTGGAATAATGATGGATATGGAACCAGATTTTCTCATCTGATTCGTTTAATCATATAGTTTTTGATTGGGTTTTCCATCAGTGCTCTTTCCATATTTCCATTTTCATAAAAAAATTTATTGCGATTTCCATCAATCTCGATTTGATACTCGTGAGGTTCTATTTCAGTAATTTTACTTGTCAGACCAAAAGTTTCAGAGATCATTGTCAAGTCGTTTTTTGGCTCCTGGAAATAAAATTTAACTGTAGAAAAAGGTATTAAGTATGAAATTGACTTCGTATTATCAAATTTATATGTGTGTGAATCTACCACATAAGACTTACCACTCCACTTGATGTTACTATAAAATGATCCTCGATTGGAAACTGACTTGGACTCAGAACTCATCATTTTTCCATTCGCGTAAGTTGATTTAATGGTCACATCGACATTGACTCTTCCGAAGAACCAAAAGCTCACCAGGCTTTTGAGGTTATACTCGCTAATATTTCCCTTTTTATTTTCTTCGACTTCCATGGTTCCAACCTTGAAACCTGCAAGGATAATTTCGTATGATTTCTGGGTTACTTGAGCAGTACTGGCATGAATGGATAAAAATAACAGAAAGGTAGTTACCATCATTTTTAAACAACCATCGCAGTATTTTGAGGAGATTATTTTAGTCATAATTAGATTCTTATCATGCCGAAGGAATTAAATCCTTTTAGTTAAACTTCATTTTTACTTTTTCCCAATCTTCTTCTACATCAACATCGGAGAGTGTCTCTATAGTATCGTAACTTAATTCAGCCCGAGTCAATTTCTCGATTGTTTGACTGAATACCTGTGAAGTGCTCCACTCGATCTCCTCAAACAATGAAGTCGTAGACTTATTCATTCCCAGCAAATAATATCCACCGTCTTCAGCAGGTCCAATTACAACGTCTTTTTCATCCAATTTTTGAATTGCATCTTTAATGTGTCTTGATTCCAGCTGGGCACAATCCGTACCTAAAATTAAAATTCGCTGATAGCCACTTTTGAAAAGTAATTGAAAGGCATTACTCATTCTTTCACCCAGATTTTCACCTTCCTGAAGCCGTAAAACAAAATTCGACGGAATATCAGCGACGGAATTTGGAATAAAATTAGAGAAAAATATATACGTCGTTAAAGGTAAGTCCTGGATCACTTGGTAAGTATAAGAAATTAAAATTCTATAGATTTCCAATGCTTTCTCCTCTCCCACAGTTACGGCGAGTCTAGTTTTCACCTTCCCGAGCTCTTCGTTTTTTTGAAAGATAATTAGCGCAGCTTTTTTCATTGATTCGCCTTAAGATTTATTTGCAAACACTCTTGATACACTAAAACAAATTCTAAATCTCAAAGATGAAATCATTTGCAATTTATCGGGCCATATTTTTTCAAAACTTAAGAAAAAATAAAAATAAATATGAGACTTCCACAACACTTCTTATATTTACCCTACTTAATCTATAGACTTTATAAATTATTAATTATGGCATTACGACTAGGTGATTTTGCACCAAACTTTCAGGCTGAAACTTCCATGGGTAGAATTGATTTTTACGAGTACTTGGGAGATAGCTGGGGAATTCTTTTTTCTCATCCAGGTGACTATACACCAATCTGTACAACAGAATTAGGTACAGTTGCAAAACTTAAAAATGAATTTGCAAAGCGAGACACGAAAGTAATGGCTTTGAGCGTCGACGGACTGGAAAGCCATGAAGGTTGGATATCAGATATTAACGAAACTCAAAGTACAGAAGTAAACTTTCCGATTATTGCGGATGAAAATCGTTTAGTATCCGACCTTTACGATATGATACATCCTAATTCTAGTGAGAACCTGACGGTAAGATCTGTATTTGTAATTGGAAGCGACAAAAAAATTAAACTGACCATCTCTTACCCGGCCAGTACCGGAAGAAATTTTGATGAATTACTTCGTGTAATTGATTCACTTCAATTAACCGCTACTTATTCTGTGGCTACACCGGCTAACTGGAAGCAAGGCGAAGATGTAGTCATCTCATCAGCTGTCAAAAATGAAGATATTGCTGCCAAATTTCCGAAAGGTCATAAGGTGATCAAGCCTTATTTGAGAACTACACCTCAACCGGATTTATAATTGTATGGTACATGTCAAGATCGGCTCCAAAGTGGAGCCGTTTTATTTACCTCTTAATTTCTTCAATTATTGCCAATGTTGCTTGGATGGTTGCCTTGATTTCCGAGTAAGCACCACGGGCGATTTGGTCTTTTTTGAATAGTTGTGAACCCATTCCCACACAAAGTACCCCAGCATCAAACCAAGATTTTATGCTCTCAACATTTGGTTCAACTCCTCCCGTCGGGATAATTTCAACTGTTGGAAGAACCGCATGTACTGACTTCACAAAGTCAGGCGACAACACATTAGCTGGGTATATCTTTATTAATTCGGCTCCAAGTTCCTGTGCGAAAAATACTTCTGAGACAGTCCCACAACCCGGAATCCATGGTAGCGCTGCATGTTGACAATATTCACCCAATTTCGGATTCATAACTGGAGCAACGATGAATTCTGCTCCTAAGTCTGAAAACATCTCAGCTTCCCAAGGATGATAGATAGTGCCAATACCCAAGGAAAGTCCTGGCATCTGATCTGCTAATTTTCGAATTACAGGGAAGATTGCAGGGGCTTCTTTACCCCGATTTACCAGCTCTATCACTCGAATTCCACCTTCATAGGCGGCCTCCAGGAGTTTCAGGCAAACGGACTGATCAGGATTAAAAAATATTGGCATGATGCCTGCCTGATCCATTTTTTTAATAAATGATGTTGGGTTTCTCATCATCGTTTGATTTTACCTAGTGAGTCTCCTACTACTAATTCACGCACTTCCGCCATACTACAGAGTAATACATCTCCCGGCACACTGTGCTTGATAGCTCCGGCGGCTACGGCAAAATCAATGGCCTCTTGCGGCTGTAAATACAAAAGGCCCTGAATCAAACCTCCTGCATAGGCATCACCAGTTCCTACCCGATCAACAATATGTGTCAGCTCGTAAGTCTTTGAGGTAAAGCACTCATCAGAACTAATTAAATCGCCAACCAAGCTGTTGTGTGAGGAGCTATGCGAGGTTCTTTCCGTTTTAGAAATATATTTCAAGTTTGGAAACTGTCGAAATAGATGTTTTTTAGCATGTTCAAAATTTTCAAAATCTATATTTAAACAAGCCGAAAAATCACGTTTTCCCGCAATCATGACCTGAGTAAGTTGCATCAGCTCAGGCATTACTTCATGTGGTTTTTGTCCAAACTGCCAGAGATTGCTTCGGTAGCTCAGATCACCACTGACGCTGATACCTCTAGAATTTGCCTCTTGCAAAGCTTTCAGCGTGAGGTGAGCTGACTTCTGCGAGATAGCAGGACTTATTCCCGACCAGTGAAGCCATTCCGCATCTTCAAAGACCTTATCCCAATTCAAATCTGTACCATCAAAGTTCGCAAATACAGAATCAACTCGATCATAGATCACTTGTGAACTTCGCTGCATTGCACCTTGCTCTAGAAAATAAATACCCATTCTTCCAGGGTAGTATTTTATGAAATCACTTTTCATCCCATTTCTTCGGATTCTTGCAGCCGCTGCCCAACCAATCTCCTGATCGGGAAATGCAGTCAAGTGGTAAACTTCATTTCCCCAAAATGCCAAAGCCGCTCCAACATTTGCCTCTGATCCCCCAAATTCCACATCATAAGAAGTGGTTTGAAAGAAACGATCATTTCCGGGGGGAGAAAGTCGAAGCATCACTTCACCAAGAGTCACAATTTTTTTCATCCGTGTCTGATTTTTTTTATAATTTGGAATAACTTATAAATTTTCAAGGATTCTATTTATGCAAAATAAAACTCTGGTCCTTCATCCTGAAGATAATGTTGGCGTAGCATTGACGGGCTTATCAAAAGGTGAACTCATTAAAGATTCCAAAAACACAATTCAAATTCAAAGTGATATTACTGCCAAGCATAAATATGCCCTGAAAAACTTTACCGTTGGTGAGGACATCCACATGTACGGCACTATCGTTGGGGAAGCTACACAGCCTATTCAAGCCGGAGGAGCAATAACTCTAGCCAATATTCGTCACAAAACTCGTGACTATCGTGCCTCTTCTAAAACCACCTATAATTGGAGTCCTCCAAAAACTGATTATTGGAAAAACAAAACTTTTCAAGGTTACTTGAGAGCAGATGATCAAGTTGGCACTGCAAATTATTGGCTAGTACTTCCGCTGGTTTTTTGTGAAAACACCAATATCAAATTGCTTCAAGAGGCGTTCGAAAATGCACTCGGATTTGCAAAGATAAATCCCTACGAGCAGCAAATTAGAAATCTTATTTCTGGCATGACCCATGATAGCTCACAAAAAAGTGCGGAAACGGTTGCGGTTGAGATTCCTGAAAATGTAAATCGAGTATTCAAAAATTTAGATGGTATTCGTTTTTTAACCCATAATGGTGGCTGTGGTGGCACAAGAAATGATTCGGAAACACTGTGCGCACTATTAGCAGGATACATTCATCATCCTAATGTGGCAGGTGCTACAGTATTATCACTAGGTTGTCAGAATGCCGAGGTAAAAATTCTTGAAGCTAAACTTCAACGTTTGCAAAAATCAAATCCTAAACCAGTGATTATTTTCGATCAGCAGCAGGAAGGGACGACTGATGAGTATATTTCTAAAGTGATTGCTGAGACATGTGAAGGACTCAAAATCGCAAATAAAAGTACGAGATCAGCCCAGCCGATCAGTAAACTAGTAATTGGGCTAGAATGTGGTGGTTCGGATGGATTCTCAGGAATTT
>JBDNIP010000126.1:0-4180 GCA_041688245.1 Algoriphagus sp. | reverse complement strand
ATTGAACTGGCTAAAGTGAGGCTTGGCGATCTGGAAAATATGACTTTAACTGTCCAAAATATTTTCTCTCCAGATTTTTTGGTTCGCAAAGTGGATGTTACTACCTGCACCTTGTTCACTCATCTTTTTACGGTTTCGGAAGTTGTACAGCTTTTGAAAGGGTTAAAAACAAAGTCTAACTTGGCTATAATTATTAATGATTTGCATCGAAACCCTATCGCTTATCATAGTATTAAATTACTCACCAAGCTGTTTAGCAAATCACCAATGGTCCAAAATGATGGTCCACTTTCTGTGCTCAGAGCTTTTGCGAGAGCTGATTGGGAAAGGATTTTTGAAGAGGCCGATATAAGAGACTTTCAACTCTCTTGGCATTGGGCATTCCGCTGGCAAGTGATAATTTTAGTTTAAACAAAAAAATCTGACTAATTCATGGAAATTTCACAGGAAACAGCTGAAGCTATTATTAGGCAGGCCATAGAATTAGCCTATCAGATCATACCATCCATTCTTTATGCAATTCTTTTCTATTTTATAGGAAGGTTTATAATTATCAGGGTTTTAAAGGGATTAAGAAATTATCTCAATAAGCGTGAAGACAGTCCAACATTGGGTGAATTTGTATATTCATTCTCAAAGGTGGTATTTTACATTACCCTTTTCGTCGGTGTTGCGACCATTATAGGAATACCCATTTCCTCTTTTTTGGCAATTTTTGGAGCAGCTGGTCTTGCAATAGGTTTGGCTCTTCAGGGCTCTCTCTCGAATTTTGCTGGAGGTCTTCTGATATTGGCATTTAAACCGTTTCGAGTGGGAGATGTAATTGTAGGTCAAGGGCACATGGGCACAATATCTAAAATACAAATCTTATATACCCATTTGATAACCTTCGATAATAGAGAAGTCATCATTCCAAATGGAAATCTTGCAAACTCTGACATCATCAATATGAGTACGCAAGAGACTAGAAGAACAGAAATCACTGTGGGTGTGGCCTATGGTACAAATATCAAGCAGGCAAAAGAGATCATTCTAAATATTCTAGTCAATGATCCACGTGTGTTGGTAGAACCTGAGCCTTTCGTAGCATTGAATAATTTTGGCGACAGCTCCCTTGACCTTGTCATTAGAGCTTGGGCAAATGCCTCTGACCTTTGGCCGGTCTATTTTGACACCATGGAATCTATCAACATTGAGTTTGAGAAGAATAATATCGAAATACCGTTTCCCCAGCGGGTGATGCATCAGTTAAAGCAAAAAAAATTGAGCTGATCAATTTAATCGTTGTTTTCTCTCAATCACGCGCTTCAATAAGTCTTTGTTATGTGTTTTGATACCGCCCTTCATACACCTTTCGAAAAAAACCAAGGGCTCAATAATTTTGATGTAAGCTATTTCATTTGTATTTACTCCTTTGGTTTTGCTGGATCCTTTATATCAATTCACCATCACTGTTTGGAGGACATACTTATTTTCGTATTTATAGCTTGATAAGTATTGAATGAACCATCCTGCAAAGAGATTTTTTTAGCTTCTAGAGCTGTATTAAATGTGAAATTTTTTAATCATTCATTGAACATGTTGTTTTTGAATTATCAGATCTTTTAGATTTTTTGTCACCTACATAATAGTGCTCAAAAGTGGAGTTCATAATCGCATTAAGGATGCCAGATATCCTAAGGTTTTGATTTACAAACTTATTTAAAACTAATGATCATTCTTGTCTGGACCGGAAGATAAGTCAAGTTAGTTTGATCTTAAAGACCTTTCTTGAGATCTAAGGGTGCTTGATTTGAAAGTCCATTTCGCTGAAAACCTACCAATACGACTTGGTCATTAAACTCAACAGTTATGATTAAACCTATTTCTTGGATGGTTTGGCTAGAACATCCGGTTAAAATGCTGGCGATTTGTTTTTGCCTTAGTAGAAAATTGAGAGCTTGATATATTAAGCATAAAATCCCAGATAGAAGACATACTTCATCTTTTGTGATTTAATTTTTAAAAAAAACCACTTCTTTTATTGGATTGAAATCGACTGGTTTAAAACCTTATCATAATTTTTTCCAAATCTTTCCTTTCGATAGCTGGCACATAACTTTCTTTCTTGGCATAACCTACCGGTACCAATAGAAAAGGTTTTTCATTTGCTGGCCGCTGTAATATCAAACTCAAGAAATTCATCGGACTTGGAGTGTGGGTCACTGTAACTAGCCCTGCCTGATGAATGGCTGCGATTAAAAAACCACAGGCAATTCCCACAGATTCACTCACGTAATAGTGTTGGATTTTTTCACCATCTGAGAGACCATATGATTGCTTGAACACTACAATAAGGTAAGGCGCATCTTCGAGGAAAGGTTTCTCCCAGTTTGTTCCTAGGGGCTTGAGATCGGCCTTCCAGTCTTCAGGCATCCGACTTGAATAAGATATTTTTTCTTCATCTTCCGCTGCCTCTCGGATTTTCCGTTTTATACCTGGATCTGATATAACACAAAAAGTCCAAGGCTGCTTATGTGCTCCTGAAGGCGCTGTACTTGCTGTGAGAACGATATTTTCTATGACTTCGAAGGGAACAGGTCTGGTGTCAAACTCTCTGATAGTCCTTCGCTGGTCCATGAACTTGTAGAAATCCCCTGAGCTTTTTACCAGATCTTTATGATTAGTCTGCACTTGATGATATCTGATATGCTCGAAACCTGCTATTAATTTTTTATTCACAAATAAAAAAATCAGCTTCACATGAAATTAGCTTTTTTTATTTGATTTTCTTTTTAGTCTAAGGTGACTTCTTTGGAACCTCCCGGATAAGTAATAGTCACAATTTTATCGCAAATTCCAATACCATAATTAACTGTCACCTCTATCCCCGCAAAAAGAAATTGTAATGTTCCTAAGCCAGGCACCCATACTCCGGTTTCCACGCAGGTTTGTTTGATCACTAATGCATCAATCACGTTTGTCTGGTAATCAATTCCATCCCTGCTCTTGCCGCTCGCAGTTCCTGTAATAGAAGCTTCATAACCCTCTCCCCCTAACTTGACAACGCGGACTTGATTATTTACAAGAGTTACAAACGTATCATCGGGCCAGGTAATTTTCCCATTTTCCATTTTCACAGCGAAAGAAACAGAGCCCGTAGCAAGATTAATACCTGTATTTGTGATTGTTCTAATACCTTCAATTTTTCTACCGTTGACTTCATATTCATCAAAATTCGTAACTACTTTAGCTCCAGGGAAGATTAAATTACCAGAGTAGGAGAGTAAGACTTTTCCTTTTCGCGTAATCCCGTTGGTACCAGTACATCCTGTCCCAAAATCAATAATGATTTTTTTTCCGGTTTCGTCAAGGCTGGCTTTAGCTGTTGCACAAATCTCAGTGATTGATATATCTTCTGTCATTCGTACGCCCAGCCCACTATTGTTTAATGCGGTCAATGTGATATTATCCAGATCTTCAAAGACTTTGCTGATGGAATAATCATCATTTACGATGGTCAAATCAGGTTCTTGAAGGATCTCTTCTGAATCAGAATTACATGAAGTATGGAAAAAAACCAGAAACAGTAATGTCCCCATTCCGCAAGAATCGAAAAATTTTTTCATAATAGTAATTAGTTTATATGATTGTCCGTAATTATGCTGCTAACCTAATTTTCTTTGCTCAACTGGTAGGAAGATGACGTTCCGATAGCCATCGGAAGAGGTACCAGTAATGCTAGTGTATACCATATAGTAAGCTGCTTTTTGATTTTCGCTGGTGCAATTGCGGATATACATGTTAATTTATGATGTCAAGATAGACATTTTAATCATTTGTAACTTTAGGAAAGTTTTCCTTTTTTGATTTTCCTCCTACACATCCAATATTTTTAGTCAAAGAAATATTATCGGGCAGAATTCCGAAGGATTGTGTCAGATCCCAATCTTCTATTTCAATTGATTTGAGCTTTGGCGTTTTGATGTCTTTTTGCATCTTTTTTGGTCTGGTAAATAGAAAACGAATGGTGTATAATAGACATTATCACGAATTTTAATTCATTGCTTAAATTTAGGCTGCCGGGCTTTAGATTTGTTGCGATGAAACAAATATATCCAAAACACCGTGCAGCCTTACCCAAATTTAGGGCATTGACGAGTCTAAACCAATTTTGTTACGGGCGTTTGCTTGAAGTTTT
>JBDNIP010000849.1:0-4814 GCA_041688245.1 Algoriphagus sp. | reverse complement strand
CCTATGGGTCTTCGCCACCCTGTACGCGAGGAGCGCAGGCGCAAAGAAGGTTCCTATAGAAGTGCAAAATTTGGAAGTGATGAATCAAAAATGAAATGATTTTTTGATTTTTTGTAATAATGTGGAGTCAAGGAACAAGTTGGAAGATGCGAGGAGCGCAGACACGAAGAGGGTGCCTACACAAATACATAAATTGAAAGTTATACACAACATGTATTTTTTTTTTCGATAAAATATTTAATTGCTGCAAAATTAACTTTTTTACTTTTAATCTCCGGCACTGGAAGATGTTTAAATGCAAGATTAGCTGGAAATGTCTTATTGTAATAACTGTCTCAATTTTGGGTAATTGTTATAGCTTAAGCAGATTTGGAGCAGTAGCGCTAAGAGCCAAAAAAAGCTCTGATAATTAATTTACACAAACTGTCGGATGGCTGGGCTTATAGGATTTTAAACTTTTGGCGCTCCTGAGAGAATTTCAACAGAAGCAAAGTCCTTGAACTGATCAAAATTCGCTACAAATGAATTCGCAAGCGCTTTTGCTTGCTTGTCATAATCCTCAGGATTCGGCCAAGTCGCTCTTGGGTTCAAAATCTCAGAAGGAATAGTTGGACAAGATTGCGGGACTTGGAAACCAAATACTGGATGCTGCTTAAATTCCACTTTATCAAGCTTGCCTTCAAGAGCTGCTGAGATCATCGCTCTGGTGTAGCTAAGTTTCATTCTGGATCCAATCCCATACGGGCCACCGGTCCAGCCGGTATTGATCAACCATACATTGGTCTCATACTTTTCCATCTTATCGCCAAACAAGCTAGCATAAGCAGTAGGATGAAGCGGTAAAAAAGCAGCACCAAAACAAGCAGAAAAAGTCAATTTTGGCTCTATGATCCCCATTTCTGTTCCAGCCACTTTTGCAGTATAGCCTGATATGAAATGGTACATTGCTTGGCTCTTAGTCAGTTTTGAAATTGGAGGAATCACTCCAAAGGCATCGGCAGTCAAGAAGAAAATATTCTTTGGGATTCCAGCCATTGAAGGTAGAATCGCATTAGGGATAAAATGAATTGGGTAAGCTGTTCTTGTATTTTGGGTAACTGACTTATTGCTATAATCTATTTCTCTGGAATCAGGCTTGAATCGTGTGTTTTCCACGATCGCTCCAAATCTAATGGCATCAAAAATCTCTGGTTCTTTTTCCCGACTTAGATCAATCACTTTCGCATAGCATCCACCTTCGAAATTGAAAACTCCCTCAGAAGTCCAGCCGTGCTCATCATCTCCGATAAGTCCGCGTTTGGGATCAGCTGAAAGTGTAGTTTTCCCTGTACCGGAAAGTCCAAAGAAAATTGCAGTATCTCCGGCCGCACCTACATTTGCAGAGCAATGCATGGATAGAATCTGTTTTTCGTGAGGGAGGATATAATTTAGAACTGAGAAAATCCCCTTCTTCATTTCACCGGCATAGCCTGTTCCCCCTATCAGAATCATTCGCTTGGATAGATTCAAAATTGCAAAATTCGGATGTTCAGTGCCATCTATTTCAGGATCTGCCTTAAACTCCGGATCGCAGATAATGGTAAAGTCATGCTCAAAATTTGCGAGTTCTTCTTGACTTGGCCGCAAGAACATGTTGTTGCAAAACAGGTTGTGCCAAGCCCAAGTATTGATCACTCGTAAATTCAACCGGTGATTCCGATCAGCACCTACATAAGCATCTCGTACAAAAAGATCCTTGTCTTGAAGGTGAATTTTCATTTTCTCCAACAACGCGTCGAACTTCCCAGGATCGAAAGCAATGTTGATATCACCCCACCAGACCGAGTCTTTCGTATGATCATCAATCACAATGTATCTATCCTTGGGAGATCTACCGGTAAATTCGCCGGTATCTGCCATAAGGGCTCCCGTAGCTGTGAGGTATCCTTCCTTTTTTGCTAAAGCATGCTCTACTAAAACAGCTGGTTGAAGGTTAAAATGTACTTTTCCGCTTGTCTCCAAGTTTAGAAAAGACAGGGGGGAGGTCTGGGATTCCAGAACTTGATCCTGCATAATGTAAGGGGTTATACTAACAATTCAATGGACAAAATTAGACAAATCTTTAAATTTTTAAAGATAAAATCTTTATTTTTTGGCTATACAATCGATTACGAAGATAGAATCAATGATTAGTCGGAAAGCTAGATTAACCAGTATCATTCTTGTAATAGCGTAACCTTTTCACCTAATTAAATTTTGCCGCCTTAGGATATTTCCAATACAATAGTTTTAGAAATAAGTCCCAAAAAAGGGTATCATTGTAGAATTAACTTCATCCAAATAAAATAATCCTTGGAAAAACAACATACTCTTGAATTTGACGGGCCAACTGTATTCGGTCATCCAAAAGGCCTGGTGACGCTCTTTTTTACCGAGATGTGGGAACGATTCAGTTATTATGGAATGCGAGCTTTGCTTATCCTTTTTATGACCACTGCGGTGATCGATGGTGGTTTAGGGTTTGATGATAAAACCTCCGGCGCCATTTATGGACTTTACACCATGGGGGTCTACCTATTGGCATTGCCAGGTGGATGGATTGCTGATCGCCTCTTTGGTTTGAAAAAGTCTGTTTGGTACGGCGGGATAATCATTGCATCGGGTCATTTCACGATGGCGCTTCCCGGTATTGCAAATCTTTTTGGTAATACTCAGATTCAGAAGCTGTCACTTTCAGCTTTTGATACCAATTCTTTTTTCTTGGGCCTAATTTTGATTGTTTTTGGTACTGGACTTTTGAAGCCAAACATCAGCTCAATTGTTGGTCAATTGTATCCGGCAGGTAGCTCCAAGCGTGATGCAGGATTTTCAATTTTCTATATGGGAATCAATTTAGGGGCGCTTATCGCCCCAATTGTATGTAGTACACTTGCTGTTTACGATTGGCATTTAGGATTTGGAGTTGCCGGTCTGGGAATGGTTATCGGATTAATTCAGTACAAGTACACAAGTCAGGCCTTAGCTGGTCTTGGTGAAAAACCGGTAGTTGAAACACCTGAAGAAGAAATAAGCTTTGTAAAATTAAAAAAAGACACAGCTTATTCAGTGGTAGCATTAGTTGCTGTAATTGGTTTTCTTTTTACTGGATTAATCCCATTAAATGTATCATCAATTGCCGGTGTTTCAGGGTACATTATAGCAGTTGTTGCATTTGCATATTTAGGTTATGTGATGGCCTTTGGCGGTCTAGACAAAGGTGATAGAAACAAAGTAGGAGTAATCGCAATACTTTTTCTTTTCTCTGCTATGTTTTGGTCAGGATTTGAGCAAGCTGGATCTACCTTAAATCTATTTACTGAACGATTTACCAATCGTGCTATTTTTGGATGGAACATACCTACGGGATATTTTCAATCCATCAATTCCATGTTTATTATAATTTTTGCCCCATTTTTTGGCGCAATGTGGGTTTGGCTGGGCAGAAGAAATTTAGAACCTAGTTCTCCTTTAAAGTTTAGCTTTGGATTATTGAGCCTAGGCATGGGATTTTTAGTGATGTATTTTGCTGCAAAAATTGCTGCTTCAGGTGATTTGGCTGCTCCGACTTGGTTGATAATGACTTATATGCTTCACACATTCGGTGAGCTGAGTTTGTCTCCTGTGGGATTATCTTTGGTGACCAAACTCGCTCCAAAAGGTTATGGCGGTCAGATGATGGGTATTTGGTTCTTATCCGTTGCTTTGGGAAATCTATTTGCAGGGTTGATTGCTGGAGAAGCTAGTGGGGGATCTGAGGAGGCTTTGGCACGAATGCCGAGTCAATACATGCTTATAGTTTACACTGTGGTAGGTTCCGCAGTCTTACTATTCATGTTGAAGCCATTCATACGGAAGATGATGGGAGAGGTCCATTAGCAGGACACCTATTTATGTATAACCACCGCTATGAAATAAATTATTCTGATTATCCCTAAGTCTGTCGGTAACCAGATTTTCATTGCTTAACTGGTGGGGGCAGGCCCGCCACAGCGGGGCAGGCCGATGACATCCCGATAGCTACCGGTGGAAGTCCAAGCAATGCTCATGTTTGCCGCATATTATTTACCGTTTACGCTAAAAAGCGTTGCCGCCCCGCAGGGTGGCTATGATTTTTTAGCGAGTGTTGTAAATCGTTTTTTCTCTTAAAGTCAATAAGTGGTTCTCTGTGAATTCTGATAATTGACGAATTTTTACATCAGCTATATCAAACTCGGAATTATTGTAGTCATTTATAGAGGGAACTGCAATTACTTTCATATTTGCGTTTTTCGCAGCTTCAACCCCCGTTTGAGAATCTTCAAAAACAATGCAGTTAGTTGGTAATATATTGAGTTTTTTCGCTGTGGATAAATAAACTGCTGGATCTGGTTTGCCTTTTTGTTCAAATTCAGAAGAAGATATTGCTGTGAAATAAGTAGAGATTTCAAGTTTGTCTAATATTATTGGCACAAGTGACAATGGTGAGTTAGTAGATAATCCTATACTGAAGTGCTTATTTCTGAAAAAGTCCAATAATTCGACCACTCCGTTCATTGCTTGCCCCTCCTCTCTTATTAACCTACAAACTAAATCTATCACTTCTTTTTCGACAGCTTCAGTACTTTTTCCCTTCCATGGCTGTTGTTCAAACCAATATTGGGCTACTTCTGAAGTGGTCATGGTAGCAGTTAATTTAGAATGCTCTTTTGTAATGGCAACTCCTACGGAACCAAAGACAATCCTTACTGCCTCTTTCCAAAGTGGTTCAGAGTCAATTAAAACTCCATCCATATCAAATATAACTGTATCAATCATTT
>JBDNIP010000848.1:0-4720 GCA_041688245.1 Algoriphagus sp. | reverse complement strand
TTCCAATAGTTTCTGTATAAGTAGTTCCAGAGAAATCCCACTTTAACGTATCTAAGCCACCTGAAAAGTCATCCCAAAATGGAAAGGTATTTTCAGCGTTTATTCTTGAAAAAAAGGGGGCCCCCTTTGATTCTTTCAATAATTTATTTGGAACAGGGGCAAATTCTATAAATTGAGCACTGGCGGCATGTGCAGTTGTTAAGGTTAGAATTAACCCCATCAATCGAACAATGTAGAATTGCCTTATCATCATACTAAAAATTTGACTTAGATACCCAAATTTCAATAGGTTCACCAGTTTTTACCTGCATGCCAGAAGTCGGAGACTGTTTGAAAACCTTTCCGGGTGCAACAGAATCATTTTCTAGGATATATTTTTGGCCAACTCGAAGGCTTGAGCCTAGGATTAGAAACTCAGCGTCAATTTCGTCCATACCTATTAAACTTGGAACTATTAAAATCTGATTGCCTAATCCATCACCTACATAAAGATCTATTCGAGATCCCTTGGGAATTTCGGCACCTTCTCTGATTTCGATTCCTTGATACCGCTGTCCTAAGACGACATTTATACCTATATCGGGAATGTAGATAATCTCACCGCGTTCAAGGCCCATATTTGAAAGAATTTCTTGCGCATTTTTTAGTATGGTATTTTTCAGGTTAGGCATTTTTAGCATTGGAGCATTTCTTGCATTTAGCGTCAAATAGACCCTACGCCCGCTTTTCACCTGACTCGTGGCTTCTGGAATTTGTTTTAATATTGCTAAGGGTAATTCCTCTGAGCTAAAGGTTGAGTCGATTGATACTTGATATTGAAGTCCAGAGCTTTCTAAAATTTCCACTCCTTCTTCAAAAGTATAACCTGATAAATCAGGCACTGATACGGTTTCCCCATGATTAGTGTACATAGGAAGGTAGATTTTCAAAAAGAAGTAACCCAGGAAAAGCGTTAATCCTGATAGAATGAGGACAGTTATAAATATTTTTTTCAAAGCCAGCGGGAATGAACTAGTACACTATAATTGAGTTAAAGATAAGGTTGAATTTGAATCCTACCAACGTTGAACTTTGCAAAATCTGATTAATTAAGGGCTCAAAAAATAAGCCGAAGTGGAACCCTTCGGCTTATGTCCAATTAATTAATGATTAACCTACGTGTTTCTCTGACAGAATCTCCTGTTATTTTTATTATGAAAACTCCTTTTGAAAACAGTTGAGTACTGAAGGAGTAGGTCTGATTAAGTGTATTTGGATAATTAATCTCTTGTACCAAAGCACCTGTACTGGAGATAACTTGGATTGATACATCTTCGAGCCTAGGTAGATTAAAAGCAATATTGAAAATATCTGTTGCAGGATTTGGATAAACAACCGCCATTCCTTCACCAGGAATCACCGGATTGGGATTTGCACTAAGGAAGAGTTCGATGTTGTCAAGGTAAATTGGAGAATCACTTACACTCCCACCTTCTAACACGAAAGCTAATCGAAATTGAGTCTTTCCAGAACCTGCAAATTCTGTTAAATTGATGTATTTCCTGATATAATCATTCGCACTATTCGGATTTGCTTGACCCACCGGTACTGAAGCTAGTTCCGTACCTGTTGCTGACCATATTTCGGTATAGTTTTCTCCGGCATCGTTACTTGCAAGAACTTTAAATTTTGTCGAGGCACTTACTTCGCCGATCGCATAATCAAAGAATATACTTGCCTGTGAGCTAACAGTTAGATCGTAAATTGGTGTGCCGAGCCAGTAAGAAGCATTGGAGTCAATCGTTTTGACCGTTGCAATGTTGTTTGGCCCGTTACCTGAGGAGGTCGTAGTTATTTTCCAAGTCTCAGAATTTGTTTGAGGGTTAATACTTACCCAAGGATTGAGATCGGAGGAATTATTAAAATTTTGTCGCCACGGTACAGTAGCAGTATCCCTATTCTCTAGCGCATATGAAGTAAAGCTATTGGAGTTCCCTGCATTTTGATCGAAATTAGGTTCAAATACCCTAAATTCTAATTTATTGACACCTGCTATCGTAGTGTTTTGCCCGGTAAGATTGAATGTGTTCCCCCCAGGTACTGCAGCACCACTTGCAGCGTATGTTTGAATGCTTGAACTATTTGTACTACGGGAAAGGAGGAATTTTGAAATAGGTAAATTACCGGTATTCTTAATACTGACAATTTCATTTTCGTGTGTGCCGTCCGAAATAGGAGTGGGACTTACCAAGTCAAGAATCGTTAATTCATAGTTAAATTCCTCTGTTGGGAGAATTCTTAAATTTTTTATGTGAATATTATTTCCAAAATTATTTTCATTGATCAGTGCAATTCTTACCGAACCAAGTTCAGCAAAAGGAGCAAGGTTCACTAGTTCAGTTCTAAATTGACTGTTTTGTGAAGGAATAAATTCATCGATGGTTGCAGGTGAGGTTTCTAAACTCTGACCACTTTTAGAATAAGTTGTATTCACTAGATCAAATGTATTTCCGCAGTCTTGTGATACAGCAACTATCAATCGATCCTGAAAACCTGGCTGTGTGTAAGGTCCATAAGCGACTTCGAAAACCACTTGTGCATTTGGGAACTCAGAAAGGTTGATGATTGGTGAGATAAAATAATCTAATTGTCCAACAGCTTCATACTCATAGTTTCTAAGATAGATCAACTCTTGATTCTGTCCGGAGATGGATAGATTTTCTCTTTCCCAAGTCAGTCCATTGTCGGGGTTACTAATTGTCCAAGGGTTGGGGAACTCAGAGAAGTTGAATGTATAAGGAAGCGAAATTGCTGACTGTAAAACAGGACTTGACTTTCTAATGTTGTTTTCTTCGTTTTGATCTGTCTGATCATTGACCTGCGTAATTCTGAATTCCACCTCATTTGCACTTGTTGAAAGATCAAATGAATTGAACGTAATTAGTTCAGATTTGCCTGTTGCCAAGTTGAACAAGGCTCGCTTACTCTCTAATAAAGTACCGTTAAGTCTCAACTCAATTGTGCTTGAGGTTAAGGTAGTTCTCCCTGCGTTGAAAACTTCGATACTGGGACTAATTAATGATGTACAAGCAAAACTAGAGGGTTCTATAATTCTTGAAATGGCTAAATCAAGGTCCTTCAAATTTGGGGCAACAGTTCCTCTACTATTTATTAAAGTTACTCTTCTGGGACTATTAGCTAAAACGACCTCAAATCGTTCGATCTGTCCTTTCGTGAATATATTCATACAAGCGTCAGGAGTATAATCCATATAGTTTTGGATCATATCATTTGATCCACAACTTGTACGAGATCCGTTGGCGTTACACGTATTGTTAGAATTGTCTTGGAGCGGAGTATCATTCACAAAGTCATCCACTCCACAACCCCCATCACCCCAAATATGTCGTAATCCCAGGTAGTGACCTACTTCGTGTGTAGCGGTTCTTCCCAGTGAAGCAGCTATGGCACTGCCGCCAGTACCAAAGAAGCGATAGTCGATAGTCACACCGTCAGTTATTGCAGAAAACGAAGGGAAATTGAGGCCAGGAAGATCAGAAATTGGAAAAGATGCATATCCGATGAATGGCTGAACGAGCGGTAAAACCCAAATATTTAAGTATATGTTAGGATCCCACTGACTCGTTTGACCTATTAGTGTGGCATCATCAGGAGAGTAACTTGTATTTGTTCCCTGGATTCGGACGATGCCGTTCGTTGGCAACCCTGAAGGATCTTGTTTAGCAAGTGTAAATTCAATGTTGGTAGCCCCGGCTGCTGGCAAAAATTCTGCGACCGTTTTATTTGCATCGGCATTTAACCTTCTAAAGTCTTCATTCAAAACACGAAGTTGAGCTTCTATTTGAGCGAAGGGTATATTTGCGCCAGTACCAATGGATTGGCCTGAGTGAATAACATGGACTACAACGGGAATAATTCTGTTTCCTTCAGTTAATTTGGAAAGAATTTGAGGCTGATTTTCTCTTACCTCAATTTTCTGATCAATCCATAATTCAAAGAAAGATTTTGAACCAAAATAGCCCATCTCTTTTTCGAGTTGCTGAACTAATACTGTATGTGCACACTTTTCAGTTTCAGCTTGAGTTATTGATTTACCATGAGCTTGTGTTATGTCAATGCTTTGGAATTGCTGACAAAAACCACTTATTGTAATGAAGAATAAACCCAAAAAGGGTAGAACGGACTTCATAAAACCCTTACAGGATATCTTCATTAAAAGCAGTCATTAAACTTCCGTCAAGTTTACTGCTTCTACTCTAATAATCTGTGGTATAGCGTGCGTTATGGCTTCTTCAACTCCAGCCTTGAGAGTCATAGTTGACATAGGGCATGTGCCACAATTACCAAGTAATTCTATTTTGAGCACCCGATCTTCGGTCAGCTCAACTATTCGTACATTTCCTCCATCCGCTTCCAAATATGGACGTATGGTGTCAAGCGCAGATTCTATTTGTTCTCGTAGTTCCGAATTCATTATATTTTTATCTTTTTGTCTCTACTATTTCAGTTTTCGCTTGTTTTGCATTCCTTATTGCCACTTGGCTTGCTACTGCCTGAGCCAAGGCTAGATATGCATCTTGTGTCAATCCTGATTTCATTACTGCTGGAAACCCAGTGTCCCCACTTTCTCTTATACGTTGTATGATAGGCATTTCTCCTAAGAACGGAACATTGTATTTTTCCGCCAACTTTTTTCCGCCATCTTTTCCAAAAATATAGT
>JBDNIP010000125.1:0-5412 GCA_041688245.1 Algoriphagus sp. | reverse complement strand
ACGAGTCCAGTCTGCTGAAAATCCACCACTTGCGGAACTACCTTCTTTTAATAAGGCAATTCCTTTAGCTAATTTTGCACCTCCATGACTAATTTGACCAACTCCTTCCAGACCTTGTGCTAAAGCTTCTACTTTTTCGCCATCTTTTAATTTTTTAACAGCTCCATGGATATTGATAGCTCCTAAACCCACATTTACACCTTCGCCTACATCAAAGTAGCCATTATTTAGTTTGGCTCCACCTTCTTGATTCATATGATCGCCGCTGTACTCATTAGGAGCAACAAGAAGGTTACGATCCCCAAAATCACCTGTAATTCCTGATCCCGAAGCAATTGAGTCTAATAACGCCTCTGTTTTATCGAATGATTTATCAAAAACATTTTCCTTTACCTTTTTAAAAGTACCATTTCGAATATAAAAAGAATCATCAATCCCCTTTTGATTTACACTTTTTACCAAATACCAAATATAGTGCTGAGGTCCCGTTTTATCCAAAGTGTTCAGCGCATCAACTTCCTGATTAGGACCTCGTCTGGAATTTATAGCCGAATCCGTTTCCATTTCGATAATATCTCCATCATCCAATTGACGGCCTTCGTTGGTTTCAAAATTTTCACTATACAAAGAGCCATTAACCATCTTCACTAAGTGTGTCCTTCCATAAACCTTTGTTTTTTGAAGCTTAAGCTGGGTTACGCCTCTTTCAATAGGTTTTTGTTGTAAGGTTTTTGTATAATCACCCTGTATCTGCAACGCTTTTGTGCCCATCACGTCCGCCTCTCTCTCCAAGTCCGAATCATCGTTGACATTGACATTCACCTTCATCTGCATGGTAGGTTTCACCCGTCCTTGCTTTTGCTGCACTACGTGCCAAGCCTCATGGGGTAAGTGTTTCTCTTGCCCAGGAGCTAAGTGAATATCCGTTCCCTGTGCATAGGCGTGAGCTTGTAATTGAGCAGGTTTATCAGAATTGTGATGCACTTCTACGTCATCCATAGACATACCGGACAGGTTTTCCATTCCTGTTTTTAAATTATCAGGTAAACCTGTGTTGTTTTCTTTCTTCTGAATGGGCGGCTGCTGTCGTTGAGCAGAATAATTGTCTGCTGTAGCGCGTAATCGAGCTATATGATTAACCTGCGGGCTTTTATCAGCCATATCCTGAAAAGCTTTAAGTTGAGAAACTCGCGGACTATTATTGGCTATCTCTTGTAGTTTACGTTGCGTGATGGCTTCAGATCTAGTATCCACAAAATTAAAGGTGGATCCACCATTTTTCTGAACCTGAGATTTATTATCCAAAAAAGATTGGCTTTTGTGCTCTTGTGTTTGGTCTTTATGAGTGCTCATAAGTTAACTTTTTCTGGTTTTGATCAATTATAAATACTGATTTTTCACACAAAACTTATTTTGTTTTTAGTACAAACTTTCACGGATAAAAACAGACTTTAGAAAATCAGTAGATTACCAAGATTGGCAGAGACCAAGCCATGGCTCTACTACTGCATATATGAATTTGATAGTGAAATATAGACCAAAAAATTGATCGTTCCAATAGGCGAAACACCTGCGCCAGACTTTCTTTGGCACTCTTTAAATATCAGAACCATGCCGAAGTCTTAACTTTCAGAGATAAGTCAAACTAGCAGGTGGTGTAGCGATAGGTACAAGGATATTCATCTTACCGACAAGGAAAAAGCGTTAAGAAAACTTGTATTGGATGTTTTTAGTGAGGGGCCAGGGTGTATGGAGGGCTAGCTTGTCGCGAACAATTAAGGACTAAATCTCTTATGCAATGAGCATTCGACTAGGCGCCTTTATATAACTTTATCTTAAAAGTAATGGAAAGGAAGGTTCTACCCTTAAGTTAGTGGGAATATAGGTCTAGATCACCATGGAAAAACAGTAGTGCGCTTCTAATGTTGGCGAAGGTTCGATAGCCTTTTGCTACTGTTCTAAGTTCTTGAATTTTACCATTTAGCCGTTCAGCTAGTGCATTGCTTAAGTTCAGTATCAATGGATTTACCACTCTGGAAATAGGGTTGTTAACTGTATCTGCTACGTTGTCTATTTCCTTTATATTTTTCCGCTTCGAGTCAGTAGTCCATTTGTTATGATGTGTCAAGTCCGAAACATAAAGTATTAATAAATAAACAGTTGAATATCTTGATATAGAAAATATATCAAAACAATTTGAATTTAGACCCAATTTCTTTGATTGATTCTAATTTTATTAAAATTATACTCAATATAATGAGACTTATTATTACATAGTCAAAGATCGGGTTGATTTTTTTACTACACGAGCCTTTTTTCAACGAGATTATATATTTATTTTTCAAAATTCATTACACCAATTTATTTATTGAATTTTAGGATAATTTTCTAGAATTGATTCCCAATCAATTTGAAGGTATTCTACTGTTATTTCTGTAAAAGTACCTCCATCATTCTTGAACTTTAATTGCTTATCATATTCGGAATAATCTTGAACTGTAATTTCATCTCCATTTTTCATCATTGATCTGCCTGCTTCAAAGTAACCAAGAGGGTGATTTAATGTAACTTTCTGTCCTTTTAGTGCTTTCCATTTTGAAAATGGGGTTTTCTGAATTCTGTAGGTATATCCTAATTCTTTATCGGCAAAGAAATTATCTTTAAAATATAAAGTATCAACACCAACGGCTACCTCCATCCAATTATCATTCATTTCCTTAACTAGCGTTAGGGAATCATTCATTTCCAATATCATTTTTGTGTTTCCAAAGGGTCTATCCAATAGTTCCAGAGAATTTGTATTTACGTAGAAAGTTTCTCCTGTATCATCGAACATTAAAACAATTGAAGAAATCGCTATTAAACTAACTAATAAGAAAATAAGTAGTCGTTTTGGTTTTGAAAACAGCCATATAATACTACTCCACAATGCTAAAGCTGCTGTTACTTCACCAATTCTTTTAAATTGTCTTCCTATACTCATATCATTAATTGTATGTTTGATGCACTATTGCTCTTTATTATTGCTTGTAATGTAATGTGTGAGGTGGGTTGCGAGGTTAATTAATCAAATCATTAAGAAAATGGTTCTACCCTTAAGTTAGTGCAACATATAGCTAATAATATCAAATACTATCACTAGTCAATTCTCAGATATTAGCCATATAACTCGTAGCTGACTAATCACAAGATTATTTCATAGATCAACTAATTTTAGTTGACTGACTTCCGTTAAATTCCTGGTGAAACCTTACTTGCAACATCGCCACTGTGCATAACTAATGGCAGCAACTGGTTTTTTGTTTACCTGTTTTTAAACTTCCTAATCTCCGAAATCAATTTTTAAATTATCTTATTTTATCGTTAATTAATATTCACTCTGTTTTAATTTCCGCAATCTGTTTTTGAATCGTTATTTCCGTAGTAATAATATCTAACATCAGTAATTTTAATAGTTCCTTTTTATCTACTGCCGTTTCTTTAGTATTTGGATAAATAAAATTCATTAAATTTTGACTTTTTGCTTTCAATAACTCTTTTTGCTCTTCAATATCTGATAACGTAGATACTTTATCGTATTCCATTAATTCAATTTTGGTATTGGAAATAGCTTTCCAAGAATTTATTTTGATTGTTGGCATTTGAATCCCGTTAACTTTCATCACTATATCAAATATCGAAATTTTATCATCTTTTTTATAAAAATCTAGCGTATCAATAAGCGATTTTTGAGTTGCTACATTGTCAATAATTTCTTTGGTGGTTTCAGTTAACTCTTTGTCAATTGAAGAAGAAATTTGGCTAATATATTTTTTATCTTTCCGATTCTCATTCCAATTATTGATCCACAATGCTACCATAATGCCAACTATTATTGGGACTATCTCTCTCAAAAAAGCTTTTATATTCTCTTTCATTTAATTCATTTGATGGGTTTTAGCCTGTCGTCAACGTTTGGCTGCCTGATAAAGGTGGTGATTTTTACGACAAATAGTGATGCAGGAAACTAATGTAGGATTAATCTCAGACTTGCACAAGCGCTGTTAATCATGTAATCGTTCAAGGAGGAAAGCTAAAAACTATAGCTAAAAAAGCAGGAACAGGATATATACCTGTACGATCAAGAGCAGAAGGTAACTATGAATTTATTTATGGCCGAATTGAAGTCAGGGCTAAGTTACCCGCAGGTGCAGGAACGTGACCAGCAATATGGCTGTTAGGACAAGATTCTACAACCAATGCTTGGCCAAAATGTGCTGAAATTGATTTCATGACACATCAAAGTAATGATTCCATTGTAATTCATAGTTCACTGCATTATTTAGGAAATTTTGGCGGAAAAGCCAATACAGCTAACACTACAATTACAAGTGTATCAACTGAATTTCATGTTTATGAAACAGGGCGTAGTCCGGCTTTGATCCAGTTTTAAGTAGGTGATGTACTTTTTTATACTTTTACAATTAATGATACAGTACTATTTGACAGTGATTTACTTTTGATTTTGAATGCTGCGATGGGCGGCTCACTTGTAGCAGCAATTGACTCAGTTTTCTAACAATCAGCAATGGAAATCGATTATGTAAGAGTTTATCAGTAAAAGAAATTGTAATAAATATGAAAAGGTCTAGTCTTTAACTGGCCATCTATTTCATAAAAGGAATCACCATGAAAAATAAATCCATTGTCGCGTTATTTGCTGCTTTAGTACTGATAGCAGCAGGCTGCAGCGACAAAATTTTAAAATCTCCAGTAGCTTATTCGAAGGAAAGTATTTTGGATACCAAAGTAGACTCGGTACTTCAACTAATGACTTTAGAAGAAAAAATAGGACAGCTCAACCAATACAATGGGTTCTACGAAATTACCGGGCCAACTCCAAAAGAGGGTCAGGCCGCAAAGAAATATGATGATTTGAAAAAAGGGTTGGTAGGATCAATGCTTAACGTAAGAGGAGTCAAAGATGTACGAACATTACAAAAAATTGCGGTCGAGCAAACTCGCTTAGGGATTCCACTACTATTTGGATTTGATGTTATTCATGGCTACAAAACTATTAGTCCGATTCCTCTTGCTGAAGCAGCTAGCTGGGATCTAGATGCTATAAAAAAATCAGCTGCAATTGCTGCGGAAGAAGCTGCCGCCGTGGGACTAAACTGGACTTTTGCACCTATGGTAGATGTGTCTCGAGATGCACGCTGGGGACGGGTAATGGAAGGTGCTGGCGAGGATTCTTTTTTAGGAAGTAAAATTGCAGTGGCAAGAGTACAAGGTTTTCAAGGCGAAGATTTATCGGCTACCAATACTATTTTAGCTTGCGCCAAACATTTTGCCGGTTACGGATTTGCAGAAGCAGGAAGAGACTATAACACAGTTGATGTAAGTGAAACGGTATTGCAGAATATTATTTTT
>JBDNIP010000847.1:0-1798 GCA_041688245.1 Algoriphagus sp. | reverse complement strand
TCCACCAAAGGCTGGGAAGCATACATCGGTCTTGGGTTCCAATCACTCATCAATTCCCAGCTTTCACCTTTGTTCTTGCTTCGATAAAGACCCGCTTTTCGTTCATTGTAGGCAGTGGAGGCATTGTATTGATGACCTTGTTCCAAAGAAATAAATACCACCTCAGGATTGCTGCGGTAAATAGAGATGCCGATTCGGCCATAATCTCCTTCAGGTAGACCATTGGTTAATTTATTCCAAGTCTTTCCGGCATCGGTAGATTTATAAAGTCCACTTCCCGGACCGCCTCCATCAAAACCATAAGGCCTTCTTCGTCTCTGATAGGTAGCTGCATACAAAATAGTGGGATCAGCCGGATCCATTGCGACATCGGATACCCCGGTATTTTCATCGATATAGAGCAGTCGATCCCAAGTGGCACCGCCATCTTGAGTATGGTATAAACCGCGTTCGTCATTTGCACCCCAGAGATGACCCATGGCGGCAACGTAAGCGACAGCCGTATCCGTCGGGTGAAGCGCAATTCTACCGATATGATGCGAATCTTTTAATCCGATATTTTGCCAAGTCTTTCCGGCATCATGTGATTTATAGACTCCATCTCCCCAAGAGGAGCTTTGTCGATTGGCGCGTTCCCCTGTTCCCACCCAGAGGATGTTAGGATTATTTTGATTCACGGCAATGGCTCCTACGGAGTGTGTATTCTCGTTTTCAAAAACCGGCTCAAAAGAAACTCCATTATTGGTAGTTTTCCAAACTCCACCCGTGGCTGTAGCAGCATAAAAAGTATAGGGATCAGCTTCCACCACCGCAAGGTCCACAATCCGTCCACTCATGGCGGCAGGCCCGATATTTCGGAGTGGCAGTCCGTTTAGCAGTTTGCTTGTGATTTGCTGCGCAAAGCTGGGAATGGATAGACTCAAGCAGAGCAGGAGTAAAAAGGACTTGATTTTCATAAATGGCGATTTCAGTACAAAGTGGAATTTAAGCAGCCAATCCCATTCTTCAAATTCTTTTTGAGGAGCGGTTGGTAGGGGTGGGAGGAAAGGGGGAGATGATCTGTTGGGAAATTAAAATGAAAGTGTTGATTGCTTTTCTAGATTTCAATCGACTTCCTTCTCCATTCTTTGAACTGTAATGGATTCCTTAAAAGTTGCTTATGCGAGTATTGAGGTGTAATGTATCCTGATGGCTATCGAGTACTACGGTTGGGCTAACATTCTATTCTGCATTCAGGGTTTGTAATTTTTACTTTTTCCTAATGATTGGGAATTTTTAAAATGATTTCATACTTTTGAAATCTGATTTAAATGATTTCTAGGATGGTTCAACTGCCTGACACACCCGAAAATAGTGCATTAGTGCAAGAGTTTCTAGATGAAACTAGAAGAAGAATTTCGAATGGCATTGATATCACGTTTACGAATAAAGCAAATGAGGAGCTCAAAGACTTGGCTTTAGATTTTAATGTTGAAGTTGCGGACATTGAGACAGCTATTGAAAATCGTTCAACTGAAAATTATTTCCGAGGAATTGATCCGTCTCGGAAAGCTGATTTTGAAGTATGCGCTTTTAGCGCAACGGTTGGAAAAGATAACGTGCGGATCTATTTGAAATTTGGGTTAGAGGTTCAGGGCCTACAGATCTTGCTGTCTTTCAATCATGTTCCAGATTACCCAATGAATCAGCCTTTTAAAAACTACCAATATGGAGACTAATAAATTATTGACAAGAGAAAATCATCTTACTGATGAATTGCATGGCATTACAGATAAAATGTATAAAGGGCTTAAACTCG
>JBDNIP010000846.1:0-5817 GCA_041688245.1 Algoriphagus sp. | reverse complement strand
TTGCGAACAGGTCTGGGCATACATGAAAACGAGATTCAAAAACAAGGTATTTACTACCATGAAAGACTTGAAGGAATGGCTGTATGAAAGCGTGAAGAATCTGTCTGAAGCAACAATTTTATCAATCACTTCAAATCACCACTTTCTAAATGAATTTAATGCGGTTTTTAAAATGTAAATTGGTATTAATTGCTTTTTGCTAGTCCTAAACTGAGATCTCATATTTTCTTGGCGCCAATACACTCAATAACGGAGACATTTTTTTCAGGCATATCCTCAAAATTATATTCATTATTTCTTCTGAAGATTCCTACCCTTGTCTTGTGATTAAAGACAAGTATAGCTTGATAGCATGTGGACCCAATCATCCTCTACGGTTCTAGGTTGCTGAAAATCTATTTTGTTTCGCGGATATAGGTAATCCTTCATCCACCAATTTTGAGCGAAAGATTACTGTTTTACCGTAGTTCCGTTTGATATCAGTTCAAAAATAACATCCGCTGCATGGAAATATATTTTGAATGAATCCAGTAGTCCTCAGAATAGGGAAATGTTTCACAGATTACTCTGCTTTAGATTCTTTTATCTTGGAAATAGGCGACGCAGTATTATTCACCAAAAAATCGATTTGCAAATTTTGGACTATTCATAGCCAAAACCTTTTTTGTAACTATTAAGAATCTCAATTTAACTAATAAAATATTTTTTGGCTATCCCAATAAAATTTAGCTGTTGGTACAATCCTCCATGATCGTAGAACAAAGGTTTATCCACAATACCTTTATATAACAATCTTATTAGGACAATTTTAAATGAACCCTATTACTATTATTAAGTCTGTGGATTTGTTGAAAACTCAATAATAATTTCTTTTCAACATGTTATCCATTAAAAAAATATTGTTGTCCACATGTTGTCCACATATAACGCTTTGATTTTGTGCAGCAAAGCTATAATTTCTAGTTTTGATGTATTTTTGTCTAATTTGCAGTGTTGATAAAGTAGTGTGGATTAGTTCTTTATAAGTTGTGGAAAACATAGAGTTATCCACAATTTATGATTTAAGTGATTTGATCTTCCTTTATAATGTTCATAAGTCGAGGATTTCCCCATGTTATCCCATAGTTATCCACAGTGTATAGGATGGTTATCCACTTAATAATCTTCAGTTGTAAGACCTGTTTTTGGTGTTGAACTAATCACTTGTGAGGGTATCGTCCAACCGGCCCGAATGGTGATATCCAAGCTGTCATCATCGTCTTTAAAGTAGAACACTTGTTCAGCTAGTCTTTTTTGATCGATATTTGCGGGATCCCATCTTTTATTACCATTGGAATCAGCTATTACTCTAACCTGATAATTACCAGCTTCCACTAGTATAAATGAAAAAGTATTTCCAGTCGATATGAATTGCTCTTTTCTGACCTCTCCTTTACTCATCAACTGGACTATAAAAGGTCCTTCTATACCCATTATTGATCCTGAGATTTCATCAGCTAATGTTTCTCTTTTTAGTTTCTTATAGTTTGCCTTCAAAGCTTCTTTATTGAAGACTTTTTCAATGTCTTGGAAGGTTGAACCTTTAGCATTTAGAGTAAAAATTTCGTAGGGTATTGAATCTGGAAAAGTCAAGTTGATCAATAATTTATCTCTTCTGGATGAATCCTCAAAAGACAACATCTTGTAGGTCACTGGAAATACAGATGCTGTATCAAAGGATACAAATAGTGAATCAGTATTGATTTTCAATACCGGCTTGTTAAAGCTCAGTTCTATTTGGAGCGATTGGTAAAAGCTTTTACCTGAATTAGCATTGATAGTGAGCTCTTCTTTTTTTCGCTCGGAAGTTTCAAATTTTGCCCAAACCAGCGAATCTATGGAATAACCAACGGAGTCTCTAAGGCTTACTTTTGTTGCAATACTATCCGAAATTGGTTTTTCTGAATAAAGCTTCAACCGTTTATCTTCCACAGTATAAAAAATAGTTTGGCCTAAGCCTTCCGACTGCAGTAGAATCTCAGTAGGGTTTTTATTAAACACTAGTTCATAACTTGATCCAAGTGGGGATGATCGTAAAAGTCTTAAAGGGGTCTGATCTCCTTTTGCTAGGTTGAAAATGACATTATCTATATTGCTGCTGATCAATATAGTGTCAGGTATAAAATCAAAAATCTCAGATTTATATTCAGCTTTCAAAGAATTGTTCTCGTCTTTCCAGGAATATGCCCTGTACTTTCCTTCTTTGATATTGCTTATCATGAAGTTTCCTAAGCTGTCTGATTGGGATATGTAATAGGGGGGAGCTGTAAATAAGTCTGTGGTATCATTGGCTTGATACAGACCAACCAATAAATTTTCAAATGGAGCTCTAGCACTTGGAAAGTAAGTATTTATTGTTCCGGAAAATGATAAACTGTCTATGTATGATCCTGTAGAAAATACCAACTTTAGATTTTCTGCAGGATTGCTTTCTGAAATGTCTTGGACTACTTTCTGAAAGTTGAAGACATAGGTAGTACTATCTTCTAGTTCTTGATTAAGGTCTATAGTAACAATATTCTTTAAGGCAGTTATGATGAGTTTATCTTTATTTACTCTCGGTGTTATAATTATATTTTTTGTTGCATTTTCCAGTTTTACAAATTCATCAAATTCAATTGTAATCTGCACTGGTTTGATAGCTGTACTTTTATCACCTGGGCTTATAGTAATTGGTTTTGGTGGAATTTGATCTCTTGGACCTCCAAGAGGTGTGCTTTGTTTTGCGCATGAAGAAAAGAGAATAACTAAGCATATAATAACTAGTTCCCTCATGTCACTTCTTTTTAAATAAATAGATATTGCTAGAATATTCTCCAGATTTACCTTTAGCTGACTTATTAGATAGTAAACCCGATACTATTGCATTCCAGTATTTCTTTATGCCCATGTTCCCAGGTTTTCTGTAAGTTTCAGACACTAGCGAAACATAATAGCTATCGAAGGGCATTTTCTTTATTTCAACTAACTTTAAGTCAAACACTTCTTCAAATGTCTGCATAGCTTTTCTATTAAAATGATAGAGATGCCTTGGAACATCCCAACCTGCCCAATCTTCACCATACTTGTTTGCATCGAAACTTTCAGGATTTGGAATGGCTATCATTAAATAACCATTGGGGTTTAAGTGCTTTACAAGCTTCTTTACTGTTTTTCTTAATTGATGTACATGCTCAAGTACGTGAAATAACGTAATTACGTTAAATAATTGGTTACGTGATAAATGATCAAGATTGAAAAAAACATTCTCTCCGACTTTAGCCGCAGCTAATTCTCTAGCCTTACTGCTGGGCTCAATACCTGAAACATCCCAACCATTTGTTTTTGCTCGATATATAAATTCACCTGTACCGCAACCGTAATCCAGCAATGTTCCTTTTTCGCTGACAAGTGAATTTATTAAAGTTATTTTTTTTCTTATTGCTATTTTTCGAACAGTTTGATAAATTAGTTGTGTCAGGCTTTTTGCTGAATCATTGTGTGAATAATATTCTGGGAAATCGTAGTAATGATCAATTGATGAGATATTCGGGCGTGGATTGGTGAACCGAACTTTGCAATTGGTACACTGGCAAACTATAAATGTTTCATTGCTTACAGCGTGATCTCTTATTTTCAATGCATTAAGAAAAAGCCCACTTTTACAAAGTGGGCATTTAGTAAGTCTTTCAATTTTATTATCGTCCAAGGTAGACTGTAATTATAGAAAGATCTGCGGGTGAGACTCCACTTATTCGTGATGCCTGTCCCAAAGTTTCTGGCTTTATTTTGCTTAGTTTTTGTTTTCCTTCAGCTGACAGGGCTGTTATAGTTTTATAATCAAATTGTATGGGAATTTTATAATTTTCCATACTGCTGATTTTTTTAACCATTTGCTGTTCTTTTTCGATATAGCTATCGTATTTTATCAGGATTTCTGCTTGTTCTAAAACGTCTTTCTCATATTTTTTAAAATAATCAGCTATTTCTGGATCTATTTCCATTAGCTCTGCTATCCCTACTTGTGGTCTTCTTATAAGTTTTTCTAAGGATACCTTTTCTTTGATGGTTGCAGAATCTATTGCATTCAACCCTGAATTAATTCGTATTGGATCTACCTTTTTTTGTTTTAGATCATTAATCAGCAAAGCGGTATTTTCTCTTTTTTTGTTTACGTTTTGCATTCTCTCCTCATCGGCCAATCCAATTTTGTTGCCCATCGGGGTGAGTCGAAGGTCAGCATTATCCTGTCTGAGCAGCAGTCTAAACTCCGCTCTTGAAGTGAACATTCTATATGGCTCATCGGTGCCTTTATTAATCAAGTCATCAATTAATACTCCTATATAAGCATCTGATCGTTTTAATAGAAATGCATCTTGTTCTTGTATTTTTAAGGAAGCATTAATTCCTGCAATTAGTCCCTGTGAAGCAGCTTCTTCATATCCTGTTGTTCCGTTTATCTGACCTGCAAAGTATAAGTTTTCAATTCGTTGCGTTTCTAAGGTCAGTTTCAATTGTGTTGGAGGAAAGTAATCGTACTCTATGGCATATCCAGGCCGGAACATTTTCGCATTTTCAAAGCCCGCTATTTTCCGCATAGCCTTGTATTGAATATCTTCTGGTAAAGATGTTGAGAAACCATTAACATACATTTCAACAGTATTCCATCCTTCTGGCTCTACGAAGATCTGATGTCTATCACGCTCAGCAAACCTGTTTATTTTATCCTCAATGGAAGGACAATAGCGAGGCCCAAGGCCTTGAATTCTTCCATTGAACATAGGTGATCTGTCGAAACCTTCTTCTAATGTTGAGTGGACATCTTTGTTGGTATAAGTTATCCAGCAGTTTTTCTGCGTAGTCAGTGATGTGGTTAGATTAGAATAGCTGAATTTTTCAGGATTTTCATCTCCATATTGAACCTCCATTCTGCTAAAGTCCAGACTTCTCCCATCTACTCTGGGAGGTGTTCCTGTTTTCATTCTACCTGCTTCAAATCCTAAACTTATCAATTGTTCAGTAATTCCGGTAGCTGCTGATTCACCCGTTCTACCTCCTCCAAATTGTTTCTCACCGATATGTATAATTCCATTTAAAAATGTTCCGTTGGTTAGAATCAAAGATTTTGATTTAATCTCGATACCCATGCCTGTCCGCACGCCGGTAGCCATACCTTGATGAGTAGTGATCCCAGTTATCATTTCTTGCCAGAAGTCTACATTAGGTGTTTGTTCTAATGCCAATCTCCATTCCTCAGCAAATTTCATTCGATCGTTTTGGCTACGTGGGGACCACATCGCCGGGCCCTTAGACCGATTTAGCATACGGAACTGAATCATTGATTTGTCCGAAATGATCCCGGACATTCCTCCGAGCGCATCTATTTCCCGAACAATCTGACCTTTGGCCACTCCGCCCATAGCTGGATTACATGACATTTGAGCTATGGAATTCATATTCATTGTGCAGAGGAGGACTTTAGAGCCCATTTTCGCAGCAGCATGCGCAGCTTCGCATCCGGCATGTCCAGCACCTACTACTATTACATCGTATATTGGAAACATTAAATTATTGCTTATGTGTTTCACGTGAAACTTATAGCTAATTAGTGATTTAGCGTTTTTTGTGTCACGTGGAACTATGTCTTACTAAATAATTCTATGGCAAACTCTTCTTTTGCTCTTATTGCTATGGCTTCGTCTTTTGACTTGTCTTTGTATCCAAGCAAATGGAATAGGCCATGGCTTATTACTCTACTCAATTCTGTTGATTGATCAATCTTATGTTTTTCAGCATTTT
>JBDNIP010000845.1:0-6778 GCA_041688245.1 Algoriphagus sp. | reverse complement strand
TATGAGGTCGAAGATCGGGTAAATGACAGCATTTCTTTTAGTCGTTTTGTGGGCATCAGCCTGGATAATTCCGTTCCTGACCACAGCGTGATTAGTCGTTTCAGGACAGAACTTACCAAAAAAGGGGTATATGAAAAACTGTTTAAGGCAATGAACAAACAACTCGAAAAGCATAAACTAATCGTAAAGACCGGTGAAATTGTAGCTGCCGGCATCATAGATACCCCATTGAAACCAAAAGGGAAAGCTGCCTACGAACTAGCGGTAGATCGGTCCGAGCAAGAAAGAGCCCCAGAGGAGCAGCAGAACGAGTAGTAAGGCGCCGGTACTCGTCAAGAAGCAACATCCCGGTGTTGAAAGCGAAGCCAGATGGATAAAAAAGGCAGGGAAAATGCGGTATAGCTATAAGAAACATCATGTGACCAGATTTGTGGTCAATATCATTGGAATCTACACTGCTCTGGCAAATATGAATGAGGTAGCCAATCCGGAAGCAGTACTGACCACTGCAGATCTGCCGGAACACATCCATCTCTATGGGGACAAGGGCTACCGATCTGACAACAACGAAGAACTATTAAAGCGCGAAAACTTAAAAAGTAGCATCCTCTATAAAGCCAAGAAAAGACAAGCCTTGACAGCGCATGAAAAACTTGGGAACAAACTGATCGGTAAAACCAGATTTAAGGTAGAGCGGACATTTGGAAGCATAAACAGATGGTTTAATTCCACCGGTGCCAGATACAGGGATATTCTGAAAATGCATACCCAGAATCTGATGGAAGCTATCGCCTACAATCTGTATAGGTCTCTGGGTATACTTGAGTCCAAACCAATAAAAACAGCAAAATAGGAGTTTAAAAAGACTCGAAAAGCATCTTTTTGAAATAGTTCAATTGATTTTTGACAAAAAAGATAAAAAAGGAAGTAAAAAAAGCCGAAAAATAGTGCGCGTTATTTAAAGTAGTTCTTTTGCAACGGTCTCTGATTATGATCTTCGAATACTTTTAGCAGTTTCCGATTTTCATTTGTTTGGCCAAGAAGGATATTTTTGAGATTTTCTACAGTGATTTCGCTATTGAATTCCATTAAGGTCCGTCTCCCTTCCAACACTTTAAATCGGATAGTCTCCAAAAAAGCATTAAGCTCTTTTGCGTCAGCTTTCGTGCCCATTGCTCTGCCTAATTTGATATCCCATCTTTCGATGGACCAAGGATATATCAGAGAAATGTCTTTGGTCTTTTTATTGTCTGTAATTCGGGTGTAAACTGTCCTGTCATTTTTGTGGACATCCTTACTTTGTTTCAAGAAGAAAATTAACCCGAAGCTTCGTTCTATCATGATTTGTTGGGACTGAGGGTTCCTAAAGGTTATAGATTCGAACCTAATAATCAAGATGTTCAAATAATTAACAGATTGAAAAACAGGTGTTTAAGCGATTTTTGTAGCGTCACTATTTTGACCATTTTTTGACGCATCACAGAGTAGACTTTTTTTGACTTTGTTTGAAAACTTTGGGTTTTTAAACTAATTATTAAATTATCCATGCGTCAATTTCATATATCAAAATGGGGCTAACAGACCGATCTAAAAAATTGTGAAACAGTAGCTTATAAAAAATTAGAATGGAGTTAAATCACTCCATAAAATCCACAAAAAAAGACGTCTTTCATAGAAAAACGTCCTTTGGAGGCTTTGGAGGTTTGTTGTGCAGAGAGTGGGGGATTCGAACCCCCGGTACGGAATAACCCGTACGACAGTTTAGCAAACTGCTGGTTTAAGCCACTCACCCAACTCTCTGTGTATTATTTTGAACTCTTTTAGATTAATTGAATGGCAAATCACTGTCGGAATAAGCCATCCACCCAAGTGTATGCATGTTTTAAATCTTCAATAAAATTCAAATTTTTCAGTACATCAGAGCGATGCAAATATAATCCAATAGATTCGATTTTAGCAAGAGAAACAGCTTTTGATGCGATCCAAATTTAAGCTTAGGCTTAATACACTGTAAATCACTGATTATTATTTTTCATTTATTCTCATTTCTTTGAAAAATACCCTGTACAGGGTATAAATTTCATTGTCTGGGTTGTTAAATTTATTTCTTGACAAGAAATCGAAATGATTATTCAAACTTCAAGTGCAAAATTCCTGATTGAATCCTGCGAAAATAGTAAGGATTTCGTGCTTATTAATTCCAACTCTAAGGAAGAACTGGATCGTTTTTTTGGTTCATCGGACTTTTCAAAAACCAACTCTCATGAATATCCTTTTCAGGTGAAAACCTGTAAACAAGAATTTGCGAATGCAATGATACTAATGGTAAAAGAGATTGACTACTCCCGCTTTTGGAGTTTGGATTTCCAACTCATTTAAATCTTTAAAAATTCTATTTCTTTTTAAGAAATGATTTTTGTAGTACAGCGAATTTTTTGTTTTGGTAGTTATTTTTCATTGGATTTAAATAAATAATATATTGATAATCAATGATTTAAAGTATAAAATTTTCAAAAATCTTAATTTTTTATCCATAATGTTTTTCAACCTTTTTATTCCAAACTATTGAAAAATCTCTTCAAACCAAATAATTAATAAAAACTGTCAATCTCAAAAACTTGATTCCAAACTCTTTCTGGAATCGGAGTATTTCTCTGCACTCCTATTAGATCTGGAAGGAAATGTATGGAGTACTTCGAATACAGATGGAAGAGAAATATCTGCAGGTGGCCAAGAAAATTTCACAGGTCAATCAAATAAAAGTTCTCAACTATTATTTTTTGAAGTTCTTGAGCAGCTTTTGAGCGTATCAAAAGAAAAGATGTAAATTCTTTTAACTCCAAAAGTGGGTCGAGAAAAGAATGGCTTCGAACTGCGAGAATTTAGTGCTTCCATTTTCCGATGCTCAGTTAAATTCCACGACAGGGACAGTTTGGGTTACTGTTAGTCCATTCGAATTTGTCCGACAAAACGAAGCCGCCTCAAAAACTTTAGAAATTTGTACGGGCAGACATGCTACGCATTTATTTTCATCCATCTTCAGATTCAATCCGGATAAGTTGAAGCGATTGAGCAAATTTTTCAGGGAAGCCTTTGAAGAAAAATCATCTGATATCGAATTGAAGATTAATCCGATCAATTCGAAATCCACTTGCTGGTATGTTAGAATAAAACCAATCTTTGATTCGGTTAGACGTATAAATAATTTGTCAGTCAGTGGTATAGAATTAAACCGACTCAGCAAATGACTTTCTAAACTGGAGTCTGAAAATATCTTTCTGAGTGAATTGCTTAGGAAGCCTTCACCTATTCTTCGCTCTCCACTTTCTTCTATGCTCGGATTTGATCGATCCAAACCAACTCAACTCCGAAAATCAAAGGTGTTTTGTATCACCTCAAACCTTTGGCAGAGAAGCTAGATGAAGTGATTCGAATGAATGTTAAGCAAATTAGCAGTTTTGATTAAAAAAGCCCTCTGAGATCAATTTTTGAGAGTTTGGCTGGTATGGTTAATCCTCCGACTGAAATCCGCTCGCCAGAAATCATTACTTGACCATCCGCTTCGAAGATCAAACCTTCGGTTTGGGAAAGTAGAGATGGACTTCCTAAAAATATTCGAGTAGATTTTCCCGATAAATAAGCTGTCCCGGAGTAGCCGGAGAAAAGCCAGACAAAAGATCTTGAGGTGAATCCCGCATCTTCATAGCCAAGCAAGCATATATTTCCTTGACTATCGATTCCTGCCGCAGTAATCAACCCCTTCACATCAAAAGAACCGTTTAAACTCGCTAGACTATTGGATTGTGAAGGATCTAGCGTGTAGTGATTGGTTTTTCCATCCCCTCGGTTCTTTGTGAAAAGGTGAAGTAGGTTGTCGGAGAAGAAAAAAGCTTCACAATCATAATTATGTAGACCTCCATTTCCAGAGAAATCTGTTTGATCAGCAAAGCAAAACCGGAGTTGTTCAGCTATGACCTCATTGGAACCTAAAACTGAGAAAATCGGAATCTTTAATAGTGCAAGATTTTTCCTCGTGCCATTATTATTGCCGAAATCACCGATAAAAAGATGTGTGTCGCTTTGTGCCAATTCCTCCCAGTCATTATTAGTGGCATTTGTAACCCTGATGATTCTGATCACAGCTCCAGTTACTGGGTTTAATTCATAGATTTCATTACTATTTCCACCATCATTTATAGAAAAGAGACGATCCTGAATGAATGCTAGACCGGAAGTTTCATTTTGAGAATTAGGTAACTCAGCTAGAATGATTGGGGATAGCGCGGTTGGCAGACCTTTTTCTGAAAGTAAAAGTTGTGATTGATCTATCGCAAAGTCTCTGGGAGTAAATACGTTTACATCATTGGGATCAGCCGGATTATCGAGACTTAGGTGCCGATGAGTAAATGGCTTTGGCTTCCAATTCAAATTAAATGAGTTGGTACCATTAGCCAAAGGGATTTTTATTGGAGAGTCAGTATTTAAAGGGGCATATCGATAGTAAAATTTGCCATTCAGTTCCAATTTTCGATTGCTTAATAGATCTTCAGGTCGGGATGTGCCTAGATTTTCATTGGTAATTGTAAAGAGACCAAAATCAGAAGTTGCTCGAATGGTGAGATTTTGAACAGCTGAATTGACTGATAGCTTTTGAGCCACTCGAAGCGGCAGCAGGATAAAAGAATCTGTAATTACTGAGCTTCCAATAAGATCATAATTTCCAACAGGTAAAGCGATGGAATAAGGTATGCTAAAATCATTTGGATTGATTTCCAAAGCGAATTTCTCTCCAGTATCCGATTCAAAAGTCAATGCCAGCGTATGCTCAAATTTTTGTTCCCAAATTGATTCGTTCTTGATTCTTGATGCGGGGTAAATCAGAGGATCAAGTAATTCTAGGCCTGAGATTATGATGTTCACTTGCCCGTTTATGGGATCGTTTTTTTCCTGACAAGAACATAGAATCACCACAATTACAGTGAGTAATAGAAAAAGTGATAAAAAATTATTCAATATTATTTTCATAGTTTTATGAATAAGACGTATTTATTGGATAAGTTCAAATCTTATTGATCGATCTACTCGGTTTTTCCAAAGATCCAAAACAAAGATGTTGAACAGCCCGTTTGCTTAGAAATTTTAAATAATGAGAGAACAATTAAACAAAGAAGAACAAAGCAGTAATGGCTCTCCAAAAATCGTAGCAACCGAGACCAAAAGAACGGACAAATCTAGGCTCTTGATCAAGGACGCAATTTTTGTGAGACATGCCGGTTCTCTAGTGAAGGTAAAATTTATTGATATTTTATGGTTAAAAGCAGATGGGAATTATACCATATTGGTCTCCCGCAAGGCTGTATTTTCTATCAGAAATATTTTGAAAAATTTTGAAGATGAGTTGCCTGCAGGAGATTTCATGCGGATTCACAAAAGCTACATAGTACGAATTGATGAGATTGAATCAATTAATACGAGAGACTTAAAAGTCGCAGGTGATCTAGTACCAGTTGGTCGAACTTATTATCATGCTTTGATCAATGGGATACAAAAACTCGGAATGTCAGGAGACTGACTGTTCCATCCAAAGTAAACTGCTATCTCCGTAACTCAAGAATCGGTAGTTATTATCTAATGCCTCCTGATATATTTTTTTCCAATTCTCTCCTAAGATAGTAGCAATCAAAAGGATTAATGTGGATCCTGGCTGGTGAAAGTTGGTAATCAATCCAGAGACTACTTGATACTGATATCCGGGAAAGATAAAAATTTCAGTTGTGCCCATTATAGTATCCAGATTTTTTTCCTGCATCAGTTTAAGAATGGCTGAAAACGAGAGCTCAACTGACGGGAGTTCTGAATGGTCTTCATAAGGAAATAATTTCTCAATTTTCAACTCTTCCCCTTTTCCTTCAATTAGTTTTACTCCGTACCAATAGAGACTTTCCAGTGTACGTATTGACGTGGTTCCTACGGCGACGATTTTACCCTGGTGCTTCATTATCGATTCGATGGCTGTGGCAGTGACATGGATTTGCTCGCTATGCATGGGATGTTCGGTCACTTCTTTTGTCTTTATCGGCTGGAAAGTACCTGCACTCACATGAAGTGTGACTTGAGTTTTTTGGATTCCCTTTTGTCTTAGCTGATCAAAAACCTCTTTTGTAAAATGTAAACCCGCTGTAGGAGCGGCCACCGCGCCTTCTTTTTCGGAGTATATGGTTTGGTACCGATTTTTATCCGATTCCTCTGCCTTTCGATTTAGATATGGGGGAAGTGGAACCTCCCCAGTTGCTTCCACTACATCGACAAAAGCCACATCAGGATCATTCCATGAGAATCTGACTTGTCGGGACGCTCGATCTACTAATTCTGCAGAAAGGATCAATTCCTTGTCACCGATAATGACTCGACCTGTAAGAATCTCTCCTGCTTTCCATTTTTTAGCATTCCCGATCATTGTTTCCCATGTTACTGGGTAGGTTGCCAGCATGATCTCAGGAATGACAGTAGTTGGGGCTAGCGGTTGGAGAAGGAATATCTCAATTCTTGCACCGCTTTCCCGCTGAAAGATCAGTCGCGCAGGAATCACTTTGGTATCATTATAGACCAAAAGGGTATCAGCAGGAAGTAAACCTACGATATCGTAAAAGTGTAAATGAGAAATCTCCCCATTTTTGTAATGAAGGAGTTTAGAATCATCCCGTTTTTCGAGCGGGAACTTGGCTATTCTATCTTCTGGGAGCGTATATTCGTAAGCTTTTAAATCAATCTTTGGGAT
>JBDNIP010000844.1:0-3402 GCA_041688245.1 Algoriphagus sp. | reverse complement strand
TAATTTTTAGTTCTATTCGATACTGAATTTGTTCTGTTGGGCCCAAATCACCAGTGAATTATGTTTTTGTCCAACTGTAATTTGGCGATCATATTGCTTCGGTGTTTTTCAATCGTTTGCTCTGAGATAAAGAGTATAGCTACAATTTATTTGGTAGATAATCCCTGGGATACCAATCGTAGAATTTTGATTTCCGATGGTGTAAGAGTGTAATCAGCTGCTTCCGACTGATTGATATTCATATCCTTGAATAGCTGTTCACTAAAAAATTGTTCATCGGATAGCACCGTGGTAATTGCTTTAGATAAAATATCCAATGCAAAATCTTTAAGAATATATCCGGAGAGGTTTAGGTCTTTCGCCTGCTGATAGCGATAGATTTTTTTGTGCAGTGTCAGTAAAATTATTTTGGTAGCGCTGCCTTCAGATTTACAGCGCGCGGCGACCTTTATTCCGGTTAATTTTGGAATTTCTAAATCTAAGATTGCTAGATCAGGTTCTACTTGGAGGATTTGCTTCAAGTCATCCTTTCTGTTACTCGCCTGTAGAATGGTTTGGAATCCAAGATCTTTCAGAAAATCATATAATCCTTTCATTATAATGTGTTTATCATCAGCTATTAGGATCTTCAGATTATTGGTTGGCATTAACGATAAAGCTGAGGGTTGCCCCTTTTCGACTTGATCATCCAGCTCTGCTTTAACTGCTGCACTTTTGTAATGCGCTGGGTGATTGAAAAATAGGATTGAGTACTTAGCCAGTGAATCATATTGATCTTCTGCTAGGCTAAGCCTTGGCACTAGCCCGATGCTACTGTTTTTTTATCAAGTTGGTAATAAGTGGAGGAAAGTAGTCTGCGATCAGTTTCAACAGTCTCTGCAAACCCATGATGTATTAATAAGATCCCAAACAGAAGGGTCAGTACTACTTTTTTTAAGGTGAGTGAGTTTTTCAAATTGCCATTTTTATCTTTTTACCTGCCAAAACCTAAAATATTTCTAAGTACCGTCCACTTAACTTCACACCTATTTTTCTATCCTAAAATTGTACCGACTGGCAAAAAATCGCTGATTTAATAAACATAAAGAATGCTTAAAACGTTAGTAATGCACTGGGCTTATGCGTTTTACCGGGTTGCCACGGTTCAGCCTGTCATTTTATAGCACCCGGAAAAAATCCAAGTTTTATATGTTTAAGTATTCTTTACTCTTTTTTTTAATCCTCATTTGTTTCCAATCAGTTGCCCAAGAAGTCAAAATCAAAGGTAAAGTCAAGGGCGGGAGCGATGCTCCCCTAGAATTCACCAACATCGCATTATTGAACGTTCAGGATTCTTCCTTGGCAACGGGAGTGATTAGTGATATGGATGGGAATTTTGAGTTTTCTTCAGAACCAGGAGACTACATCCTCCGCGTGGGGTTTATCGGATACTTGGAATTTTTTGAAAACATCAAATTAGGACAGCGGGCAGTGGTTAACTTAGGTACAATCATTCTGGAAAAAGATGCTCAAAACCTTCAGGAAGTAGTTGTAGAAGGGGTCGCTTCCATGTTTGAATCAGGAATAGACAAGCGAATCTATAATGTGGAAAACAGTATTGTTGCAGAAGGGGCAACGGCCTCAGAACTGCTCAGTACTTTGCCGTCGATACAGGTAGACGATGAGGGAGGTATCACAATGCGCGGCAGTGGAAGTATTCTTATCTATATCAACGGGCGACCATCAAATCTCTCCGGAGACGATGCTGAAAGTATATTATCTCAGTTTCCTGCAAACAGCATCAAGACTGTCGAGCTGATCACTAATCCATCCTCAAGATACGATGCCTCTGGAGTAGGGGGAATTATAAATATTGTCCTGAAGAAAAATAAGAAAACGGGATTCAATGGTCAAGTAAATGCATCTATAGGAACCAGAGATAAATATCAAGCTGGTATCAACCTGAACTACGGAACTGAGAAGGCGAATTATTATGCTTCATACAATTGGCAGGATCGTCGCCAAATCGAAAAAGGGGAAGGAATTCGAACTACAAATATTCCTGGTTTTTCACCGACTTTAGATCAAGACCAGAATGGCGAAGAGATTGAAACGACACATTTGATCAGAGCAGGAGTAGATTACAATGTTACTGATAAGGCAATTTTAGGCGTTTATTTCCAGGGAAATTTTGATGATGAGTTTGAGTTTGAGGATGTAAATCAACGGAACATCAGCGCTGGTGAAACTTTGGACTCTTCTTTTGTGAGAAGAAATGAGGAATTCAGTAAAAGTGCAAACTATGAGTCTGGGATCAATTATACTTGGCAAATAGATAGTTTGGGCCAGAGGCTTTATGGATCCTTGTCTTATTCATACGATAATCGAAATCAGACGGAATTTTACAACCAAAATTTTTTCTTCTCAGACGGTACTTCTGCTCCCAACAAGCGATTGATCCAAATCAATGATCGCCCGCGTAGCAGTAATTTTTATATTGGGCAGTTAGATTACGAACGTCCAGTACTGAATGGAGCAAAAATCGAAACTGGACTAAAGGCAACTATTGGCACCTGGGAACGGGGACAGTCATTTTCGCAAGGAGATCAATTCACAGACTTTGAGCCAGTACCCATTGATACCTTATCAGATGTATTCAATTTTAGTGAAGAAGTCTATGCCGGATATTTCAGCTTTACTCAGAAAAAAGATGCTTTTGGCTATCAGTTTGGCCTTCGTGCTGAATATACGGAGACACTGGGTGAGACCGAACGAGACCAAGATCAAATTCCAAATAACTACTTCAACCTATTTCCAAGTGCATTTTTAAGCTATACTTTAGGTACAGAAAATGAATTAACGCTTAACTACAGTAGAAGAATCAGCAGACCGAGTATTTGGGATTTAGCTCCCATATACCGAGTTCGAGATCAATATAATCTCAGCATTGGAAATCCTTACCTTCAGCCTGAATTTACCGATAGCTATGAACTTGGCTACATGAAAGGTTGGGAAAAATACCTGTTGAATGCTACTGTATATCACCGCTACAGTACTGATGTAGAAACTCGAATTACTACCATTACAGCTGATAACGTTGCAATTCAAAAGCGTCAAAATGCAGATACACGTACCAGTACAGGTTTTGAATTAATCAATCAAGTCCAAGCTTCAAACAATGTTGACCTTACCTTGACTGGGAATTTTTTTTACTCTAAGGTAAATGGAGAAAATATTGAATCAGGATTTACAAATGAGAATTTCAGCTGGACGGTGAGTTTGTTGAGCAATATTATTATTCCGGATTGGTTTAGTGTTCAGCTTCAGGGAAATTACAGAGGTCCAATCGTATTGCCACAAGGTCAGATCGAACCACAGTCGAGTTTGAATATTGGTTTACGGCGAGATATTTTAGATGACAAG
>JBDNIP010000124.1:0-2940 GCA_041688245.1 Algoriphagus sp. | reverse complement strand
TCTTCCGTCTCGTAAAATCTGGCAATGCGTTCATCCAAAAATTCAAATTCAAATAGTTGATCCGGATAATTCTTCTTCCAGATCTGCGCTATCTGTATTAAAGATTCCTTCCCTGTATTTGGATTTAGTTTGATGGCGAAATTCTCATAGAAGCTTCCTGCGGAGGTAAAAACTGTTGGACTTATTTCTTCATGGAATGATTTGTCATGGAAATTTTTGATCACCCCTACGATAGGTCCCCTCATATTTCCTCCGTTGACCGCAATCGTTTGACCCAAAGCATCTTCTATGGAGTTTATTCCCAGTTTTTCGAGTAGCGCTTCATTCACCAATACCTCGCGAACTGTATCTGAAGGAGTAAGGTTACGACCTGCCAGCAATTGTAAATCAAATGTGGTGAGGTAGTCCTCATCTACCAGTTTCATACTGGTAAGAAAATCATACTCCTGTGTACTGTTAGTAAGCTGAATACCTGTCCTCCAGGCATACTTAGTTGCAGGTGCGTGGTCACAAAGAGCTACTTTTTCGACTCCTGGAATTCGCATAAACTCGTTTTTCAGTGCATGCTTCAAGTACAACGAATCATTCCCCATATTGACCATGACTATGGATTCCTTGTCAAAACCCATATCAGTATTCCTTGCAAAACGCATTTGTTCCATCACCACCAAAAGTGAGATAATCAATACCTGAGCTATTACAAATTGTGAAATAATAAGGCTTCTACGGATATTAAATCCTCCTAACTGCTGAAGTGAAAGCTTTCCCTTCAAAGCCGCAATTGGCTTAAAACCTGCCAGAATAAGTGCCGGATAGCATCCTGCAAGTAGCGTGATAGAAATAGTCAGCCCTACAAGGAACAGCACGAAACTCAGATCTGAAAAAAGCTGAAGAATTATCTGGGTATTGAATAGCTTGTTAATAGTTGGCAGTAGGGCAAAAGATGCAATTAGTGCCATAATTATACTTAAGGAAACCAGCATACCCGTCTCAAAAATAAATTGCCAGAAGAGCTCACTTCTTTTACCCCCCATTACTTTTCGTAGCCCAACTTCTTTGGATCGCTGAAGGGCTTTTGCGGTAGCCAAATTCACAAAATTTACACAAGCCGTCAATAAAAGAAATAGTCCAATGGCCGCAAGTATCCATAAATTACTTCTATCCATAGTTCCTCCGTATTTGCTGTTGAAGTGAATGTCAGCTAGTGGCTGCACTTTGTAACTACTTTTAGTATCATCGCTGATAGGATATTCCTTTGCATAGTATGCTAGGGACTGTTCTACCTGTGCACTCGTTATCGTAGGATCAATCAGTGCAAAACATTGCATATTGCTTGAAATCCCGCTCCAAAAATTCTCGCTGGCAAGCCAAGGCATATAGGTCTTGAAACTGGAATAAGAAGCAAAAATTCCTGCACGGAAATCAGTATTGTCAGGAAAATCCTTTAGCACTCCTGTAATTTTTAAAGCCTGCTCGCTACCCAACCAAATCGTTTCACCGATGGGATCTTGCTCACCAAAGTACTTCTTGGCCATTTGCGCTGTAAGCAAAGCGGTATTCGGAGTAGTGAGTAGTGCGGACCCATCTCCTTTTGCTAAGGGAAAATTGAAGATCTCAAAGAATTCAGGTTCTGTAAAAGCAACTCCATCGGTCTCCTTGTATTGCAATGTTTCATTCTCTTGCTTCAAGGTAATAACCACATCTGACTCAGTATATATCCGAGCTATTTTAGTTGCAAAAGTTTGGTTTTCTCGTATTAGCCCTGACAAAGGAGTGGGGACGCCACTAGAATAAGAGTCTGTTTTACTTTGCATAGCAGTGACTACACGATAGATCTGCTCAGGATTCTTATGAAAATCATCAAAACTCAGATGATGTGTCACCAAACCAAAGATTAACAAACAACAGGTCAAACTTAGCGCCAGCCCCGCAATATTGATCAGCGCATATTGCTTGTTGCGGATCAGGGTTCTCCAACCGATTTTAAAATAGCTCTTGTACATCACGTAGTTGTTTAATTTTTTATATCCTGTTCTGGATTTGATAATGCCTGGTCTAAGGAGCAGCATTACATCCATAATAAATTTCCAATCAGCATTTCGCTTACCTGATTCCTTTAATCGACGATCATACTCCTCCAATAGATCTCCTTCGATGTATTCAAGAATGTTGGGCTTGCAAAACCAGCGAAAGAAACTGTGAAATAGCTTGGGAGGAGAAGTTTGTTTATTCTTCATAAGCTATATGCCTGCAAGATTAGAATGCCAAATTGCTTTTGGGATGGCATTCCAGAGTTCATCTCTGGTGTCTTTTGCATGTTGAATGGCTTTCTTTCCCAGAGCGGTGATTTCAAAATATCTTCTGGGACGACCTGCGCGCTCTTGGGTTGCCTCCCCTGCAGAAGACTTCAAATAGCCCTTACCCTCCAGTCTAATCAAAGCGGTATGCAATGCCCCCATACTTACTGTTCGCTTAAGTCGAGATTCAATTTCATCTTTGATCGCAACACTATATGCTGTGTTATTCAGTATACCTATCGTAAGGATAACGATCTCTTCAAATTCACCCAATTGAAAGTCTTTCATACAAGTTTCGATATTATCTAAATGTAGGAGTAAAATTTATGCCAGATTGAAACAGCCCTGAACTGGGTGCAAACCACTATCAATTTTAAGTGAGCGTTCGATTTTGAACAAAAATGAGCGCATGCGGAGAAATTCTCGAATACTATAAAATTTTATCCCCCGCTAGGTGTAGAATGCTACCCCAAGCGTAATCCGTACAGTGGTCGGATGCAGCTACGCTGTTAGATTGTAAGAATCCCGTACAGCAGTCGGGAGCAATTCGGGCGATAAGAATTATTTTCATGCTATGGTAGATATGTAGTCAAATCATCTTGATGACTTGGTGTATTTCTATAGATTTTGGAAGCATTCCATT
>JBDNIP010000843.1:0-5083 GCA_041688245.1 Algoriphagus sp. | reverse complement strand
TGTTTGCTTTCTCACTGGCCTTTGCGATTCCATTTACACTCTTTGCGATTTTCCCAGAGTGGATGAGTCGACTTCCCAAGTCTGGTGGCTGGCTGAATTCAGTGAAAGTTGTTTTGGGCTTTCTCGAGTTGGCCCTTGCATTCAAATTCCTTTCCATCGCGGATCAGGTATATCATTGGGGGATTTTGGATCGGGATATTTTCCTTGTAATCTGGATTGTGATTTTCGCCGCATTGGGACTTTACCTTTTAGGAAAGATCAGGTTACCACATGATTCTCCAATGGACCACATTGGGGTTCCAAGATTATTATTGGCCCTACTTACATTTATGTTTGTAGTCTATATGATTCCTGGACTTTGGGGTGCTCCACTCAAATACCTCAGCGGATATCTGCCTCCACTCACTACACAACAATTCAGGATAGGTGAAGGGTATTCAAATGCTGGACTCGAAAGACTACCCGTAAAATATGGAGACTTCCTCGAAATTCCTTTCGGTATTCAAGGCTACTTTGACTATCAGGAAGCACTAGCAGTTGCGAAAGCACAAGGCAAGCCATTATTAATCGACTTCACCGGTCATGGCTGTGTGAATTGCCGAAAAATGGAAGAAAATGTTTGGTCTGATCCACAAGTCTTAGCTCGATTGAAAAATGACTTCATAATGGTAGCACTATACATTGATGAGCGGCTGGAACTTCCGGAAAGCGAATGGTACACTTCCAGCTTCGACGACAAAGTAAAAAAGACCCTGGGAAAGCAAAACGCCGATTTCCAGATCACCAGATTTAATAACAATGCTCAGCCATATTATGTGATTTTGGATCATGAGGAAAAATTATTGGCCGATCCTCAAGGCTATGAAACGGATATTCAGGGATTTGTGGGGTTTTTAGACGGAGCCAAGAATAATTTTGAAACTAAGAGAGACTAGCTCGATTCATTTTTCTTAATTTCAAACTGCTGTATTTCTCTATCTTTAAACAGTTCGATTCTTTATTGCCTTTTGTGAGGCTTCAAGCTTAGTACTGATATGCAGTTTGCTATAGATATTCTCAATATGCTTGCGGACAGTCTTGGGAGAAGTGAATAGATTTTCCCCAATTCGATTGTAGTTGAGCAGTATGGAAGTTTATCATAAAATCTCGATTTCCGGCATAGTTAAGTTGAGTCATCTCTGCTAACCCAAATTCCGTAGGTTTTAGCTTACAGGCAAATAGAAACTTGATCTTGCTACTCCTGTATTCGCATTAGAGCTTCACGCTCGACAAAGTCCTTCAGTAATTCGCTCTCTTGCGCAACGGGATGGTTTGATAATCCTGCTTTTAATAAATGATAAAGTCCAAACCGACCCGAATGATAAAAAATATAAGTTGAATGTAATTAACCGTAAATCTCCTCTAAAATTTGTGCTAATCTCACACTAGCAGCAATCAGTCGCTCCTCCAGGAGAGGCATATTTTCATAACCATATTCATAGGAGATTTTTTTGCTTTCTGGAAAATTATAAACTGCTGGTCTGGCGGCCACAGCCTCAGCAAGCCAATTATCCATTGTACCCGCGCGATATCCAGCGATCACATCTTTGTTTATTCTTCGGGAAAGTTCATCTCCAATCTCTTTGTAGCTCATTGCTTTCCCGTCTATAATTCCACTATCCCAAACGGCATGAAGGTTTGTCGATCTCCCAAAGTATTCGACTTTCACATCATTACCACCTCGATCATCCCCAGTCCCTACATGAAGTGGCTGATGAATATCCTCGATCATATGGATCAGCATTTTTAACAATTCAGCTTCTTTCTTTGGATCAAGGTTTCCAGCTTTTAGTTCGTTTTTGATTCGATTGATCTCAGCATATACATTTCCGCCTTTCTCTTGAATGGACTCATCGTATTCTCCGTTTTTACTAGTCATGTAGTGCCAAGAATTAGCATAATCAAATGACTTATCTGACTTGATCTCATCCATCCAAGTTCCACTGCGGCCTATAGACATAGGATAAAGTACTTTTTCTATCTTTTTTCGAGTAGAATTTTTCAATTGTTGCTCGGCCATATAGCCAATTAGGTAATGACCTAACTGTCCCCAAGCTGATGCTTGTTGGACGGAAAGAACAAGTACGAACACAAAAAGAAATGATTTTTTCATAAGGGGATTAGATTTCTGCTACGATAATAGGGGAATAAAAGGGGACAGGTACTAACGGACGATTAGGCTTTCTCTAATTCGGAAACAGCGAGCCAAGCCATCAGCCCAGCTCCGATCTCCAACGCATCCTCATCAATATCAAAAGTTGGTGTATGCACTCCAGAAATGATTCCCTTCGCTTCGTTCCTAGTGCCAAGTCGATAAAAACAACCATCAATCACCTGAGAATAGTAAGAAAAATCTTCCGCTGCCATCCAGATATCAAGGTCGAGTACGTTATCCTCTCCCAAATAGGCTTTCGCTGCCTCAGTTGCCCGAGCAGTCATTTCAGGATCATTTTGAAGAAAAGGGTAACCTCTCCGGATTTCAAAATCAAGCGCTCCACCCATTCCCTCTACTATTCCATGTGCAATCTGAAGCATCTTTTGATGCGCTTTAGCACGCCAGTCTTCATTCAATGTTCGGAAAGTCCCTTGAATCTTTACCTCATTAGGAATCACATTTGTCGCTCCAAGAGCTTCTACTCTGCCAAAGGAAAGGACGGAAGGAATCTTTGGACTTGCTGCTCTGCTCACTACCTGCTGCAGAGCAACTATCATGTGTGAAGCGATCAAGACAGTGTCAATCAAAGTTTCTGGCATCGCTGCATGTCCTCCTTTTCCTTTGACCGTGATGTATAATTCATCTGCAGAGGCCATATACAGTCCTTGTCGGAACCCTACTTTGCCTACAGGGATGAATGGCATCACGTGTTGACCAATAATCCCTTGAGGTCTGGGGTTTTCCAAAGCACCATCTTTAATCATAAAAGAAGCTCCTCCCGGAGCAACTTCTTCTCCGGGTTGAAAAATTAATTTGATTGTACCTTCAAATTGATCCTTTAATTCATTCAGAATCTTTGCAGCTCCAAGTAAGGAAGCGGTGTGTGCGTCATGCCCACAGGCATGCATGACTCCAGGATTTTGGGATTTATAAGGAACATCATTTGCCTCAATAATCGGCAATGCATCCATATCAGCTCGCAAGGCAACAACTTTTTTGCTTGGATTCTTACCTTCAATCAATGCTGTCCAACCAGTAGTTGCCTTCTGTTCGATCCGGATAATACCTAGCTTCTCTAATCGCTCCTTGACAAATGCCGCAGTGTTATACTCTTGGTATGAGAGCTCGGGATTTGCGTGAAGGTGTCTTCTGGTCGCGATTACTTCTTCTTTATAAGCTTTTGCAAGCAATTTAATTTTCTCCTTCAACATTATCTTTCTCTGGTATGATGACAAAGCCTTCCCGCTGAAAACGGTCCTGAATGATCCGAGCGGTTGGAAATTGCGGTTTGATTAAGGCAAAATATTTCTGTGATTCTATTTTGAAATTATACTTCCCTACTTTAACTAGATATCGAGGCTGTTGATACTGCATTTCTACATTGATATCAGGAAAGTTAATTTGGAGGTCTTCTTGAGTTTTGAAAGCTTTATTTCGATCAACCCCTGAATAGACTAAAATGGTATAACCTGAATAGTACGGTTCAGAGTTATTCTTGTCTATCATTATTGTACTAATCCGCTCTAATTGTCCATCAATTGATTGACCTGATTTAGGGGCAATTGCACCGGCTGATAGCCCCGTTTCGGTCATAAAATCCAAGTACTGAGGCAAAGCGCTTATTCGAATATCTTCTTGATAGTCCGAATAAGCATTCTTTGAATTGCTTGTAGCCTTATTGGTTTTACAAGCGACTGAAACCAACATAATAGCAAGTACCCAAAAGATTCTCATGATTAATTAATTATCAATAACTACACAATTTCCATTTGAAACATCCTGCTCAACACTCTTATATTTCACATCAGACTTGGTCGTCCCATTGGAATATTGGACAGTTACTTTATCATTTCTTCCGTAAGCTTTATCCGATTTTCGTGGTGCAACTACCTGTACAGCAGGTCTTCTTACATTAGAAGCTGCAATCGATGCTCGATTTGCTCCAGGGTTCAAAGTGTTTCCTGCTTCTGCTTTTGAAGCTTGGCCTTGAGATTCTACTCGTCTTCGAGGCTGATCAACATTGACCTGAGCGGCATCCTGTTGTGGTAAATCTGCTCTTGTTACAAAAGAAACCATATCCTCATTCAATTTGCCAATAAAGCGCTTAAACATCTCAAAAGATTCAAACTTATAGATCAACAATGGATCTTTCTGCTCATATACGGCATTTTGAACGGATTGCTTCAAATCATCCATGTCCCGAAGATGTTCTTTCCAATTTTGATCAATGATTGCGAGGGTAACATTTTTCTCCAGAGACCTCACCAGCTCACGGCCATCATTAGCAAGTACAGATTCCAAATTCACTACGACCCCAATTTGCTTCAAGCCATCAGATATCGGAACCATAATGTCTTTTACCGTGGCACCACGCTCTTCTTTCACTCGGGTGAAAATCGGCAGGGCCTTTTCCATGATCTTATCATTTTTCTTCTGATAAGTCTCAAATGACAGCGTATACAACTCCCTAGTCAGGGTTGTTATATCTTTTGATTTAAGTTCATTTTCATTGATTGAAAAATCTACCCCCAGTGTACTGAATGCATTCATCCGAAGGTTTTCCACATCACTTATAGACTTAGCCATATCGATTAAGCTTTCAGACACATCGTAGATGATATTGAGGATGTCTAACTCTAGTCTCTCTCCTTTCAGCGCATTTCGTCTTCGTTTATAGACTACTTCTCGCTGGGAATTCATTACATCATCATATTCAAGAAGTCGCTTTCTAGTACCAAAGTTATTTTCCTCAACTTTTCGCTGCGCACGTTCGATAGACTTGGTAATCATGCTGTGCTGAATTACTTCTCCTTCGTCCAGACCCATTCGATCCATAAGTTTAGCGATTCGATCCGATCCGAAAAGACGCATCAAACTATCTTCCAGTGA
>JBDNIP010000842.1:0-2635 GCA_041688245.1 Algoriphagus sp. | reverse complement strand
TGAATTCTTCAGAGATTCGATTTACAATCAAGGATAATTCCTCGGGAATTGAAAGTTACGAAGCCACAATTAACGGAAAGTGGGTCTTGATGCGATATGAGCATAAGCAAGCAATTATTTGGTCAGAAAAACTGGATGAACAACCTTTCAAAGGCGCTGTTAATATTAAAGTAACTGACCGAGCAGGAAATATTACGGAATGGAACGGTACACTTTAATCTATCACCCATTCAAAAAATAACTATTATGTCATTAGAAGTAGGCCAAAAGGCCCCCGAATTTGAAGCAAAAATTGAAAGTGGAGAAAGTACTAAGCTCTCCGATTATCTAGGCAAAAAAGTAGTCCTTTATTTTTACCCGAAAGATTCTACTCCAGGTTGTACTACCCAATCTTGTAATTTGAGAGATAATTATGAGGTATTGCAGGAAGCGGGATATGTAGTTTTGGGAATCAGCTCAGACTCCGAAAAATCGCATCTCAAATTCATCGAAAAACAAGCACTCCCGTTTTCACTCATTGCAGACACAGACTTGAAAGTCCATGAAGCCTATGACACTTGGGTGGAAAAATCTATGTATGGCAAAAAATATATGGGCACTGCGAGAACAACATTTATAATCGATGAAGATGGGATCATTTCTGAAATCATCGCGAAAGTAAATACAAAAGATCACACAGCACAAATTTTAAAATAACCTCTCCGTAATGGAAAAACAATCAATCGAACAACTCCAGAAGATCGCTTCTCAAGTGAGAAGAGATATCCTCCGTATGGTTCATGCGGTTCAATCGGGCCATCCAGGTGCATCTTTGGGATGTACTGAGTTCTTTGTGGCACTCTATTTCAGTCAATTGAATCATAATCCAGATTTTAAGATGGATGGAAAAGGAGAAGATTTGTTTTTCCTTTCTAACGGTCATATTTCCCCAGTTTGGTATTCCGTACTTTCCCGTTCCGGATACTTCTCTCCCGAGGAGATGAATACGTTCCGAAAGTTAAACTCAAGACTTCAAGGGCATCCCGCTACTGAAGAAGGACTTCCGGGAATCCGGATTGCTTCCGGTTCTCTAGGTCAGGGGATGTCTGTAGCGATCGGAGCTGCTCAGGCCAAAAAAATCAATGGAGACGACAGCACAGTCTATGTACTTATGGGCGATGGCGAGCAGGAAGAGGGTCAAGTATGGGAAGCAGCCATGTATGCTGCCCATTGGAAAGTGGACAATCTAATTGCTACGATTGATTTGAATAGACAGCAGATCGATGGCCCTACCGATGAGATTATGAATCTGATTGATCTAAGAGCTAAGTATGAAGCTTTTGGATGGGAGGTCGTAGACACACTTGAAGGCAATAATATGAGTTCAGTCGTGGAGGGTTTAGAAAAAGCTAAAAATATGTCTCGCCAAGGAAAACCAGTGTTGAATCTATTACACACTGAAATGGGCTACGGTGTAGACTTTATGGTTGGAACGCACAAGTGGCACGGAATAGCTCCAAATAGCGAGCAACTTGCTGATGCACTTGGACAATTGGCTGAAACGATTGGCGATTACTAACTCACACATTTTTAGACCCTTTACTGAAGAAAACATGGAAAATACATTGGATTTAAAATTCACTTATACCGATAAAAAAGATACCCGCTCTGGATTTGGTGATGGATTGCTGGAAGCAGGCCGAAGAAACCCAAATGTAGTAGGACTTTGTGCTGACCTTATTGGCTCCCTAAAAATGGGCGCATTTCAAAAAGAATTTCCAGAGCGCTTTTTCCAAACAGGAATCGCTGAGGCCAATATGATGGGCATCGCTGCCGGTCTGACGATTGGTGGCAAAATTCCATTTACTGGAACGTTCGCCAATTTCTCCACAGGCAGAGTGTATGATCAGATCCGTCAATCTATTGCTTACTCTGGCAAAAATGTCAAAATCTGTGCTTCTCATGCCGGTTTGACGCTTGGCGAAGATGGGGCTACGCATCAGATCTTGGAGGATTTGGGTATGATGAAAATGCTTCCTCATATGACCGTAATCAATCCTTGCGATTACAATCAAACCAAAGCAGCAACGCTTGCCATTGCGGAGCATGAAGGACCGGTCTATCTAAGATTTGGTCGTCCAGTTTGGCCGATTTTTACTCCTGCCAATCAGAAGTTTGAAATCGGAAAAGCTTGGAAAATGATCGACGGAAAAGACGTTACAATTTTCGCAACGGGTCATTTGGTTTGGGAAGCAGTGGTTGCTGAGGCAATGCTTCGTGAAGAGGGAATTTCTGCCGAGGTGATCAATATTCATACAATCAAGCCATTGGATACCGAAGCTATTTTAGATTCGGTAGCTAAGACAGGTTGTGCAGTATCCGCTGAAGAGCACCAGTACAATGGTGGATTAGGTGATAGTATTTCGCAAACTTTGGCCCGACATCATCCAGCTCCAGTGGAATATGTAGGCGTAGTTGATAGCTTTGGCGAATCAGGCACACCTACTCAACTTTTGGAAAAATATGGATTGAATGCTGCTAATATTGTCAAGGCAGTCAAGAAAGTATTGGAGCGAAAGTAAATTTTGAGTTATTGGAATTATAAAACCACGATCAGATTATCGTGGTTTTTTTCTTTTACCACTACAACCATGAT
>JBDNIP010000123.1:0-1200 GCA_041688245.1 Algoriphagus sp. | reverse complement strand
TTTCTATAACTCTAAACAGCGACTTCAGCTACGGATCCAAGCCAAAGCAGTTGTTCATCGTCAAGACAAACTGAGCTCAGACTATTGGTCTCAAGTACAGGGGAATGCTCAAAATGCATATAACTCTGCCCAAGCACCGGGAAGTAAAATCGAAACACCTGAGCAAGCCTATGAATGGCCGGAAGATATGGACTCTGAATTTTTTGCGGTACTTGAATTTATTCCGCAATCCATTGAAGGATTGCAATTGGATGGATTAAATCATCTGAGAATCAATTTCTCAAAAAAACAGGAGAATTGGGAAGGCGAATGGTTGGTGCCTTGATTGTGAGACTTTGTCGCTCGTAGTTATTGAAATCTGTCTGATTGGGCCTAAAATTAACTATCGCTGTATAGTGATTTTTAGTTTTCGAGCAGAAACTGATTTATTTACTGAATACAGATTTCCATAGCACTTTTCTGGTATTGAATCCTAGGTACATCTCAGGTAATCTAGAGATCGGGCTAAGCATTTTTTCATATAGATAAAAAATCTCTTTTGTTCTGGAATGTCCAAATTCCCCGAGCATATATTCGAGCAGTTCGATTTGTTCCTGCCTTGCCCGAAGTGAATAGCGGATAGATAAAGTCAAAGCTAAAAATTGAAACGATTTTTAATTTCTTCTCGAACGGAATCGTGGGAGATGAATTCTCCATTCTCTAATTGTTCCAATGCTTCATCGATAACGGCTTGATCTTTATGGTTTAACTCCTCGAAAAAATCTCCTTTACCCTCAATTTTCAAGCGAGATTTGACTGTGCTCAAAACTTGTTCATCTTAGCTTTTGAGGATTTCGGATATCAGTTTATATTTCGCAGCAATGTGCATTTTATGTGGAGTTTGACTCTATTGAACCTAACAATTTTTCTGTTTACTAAGGTTTCTTACATAAAATAGAAAGGAATAATACTTCTTATTTTCAAATCAAACTTAGGTTTGGTTCGAAAATTCAACTAGCTTTTTCCCAGTCATTTCCCTAAATTCCCACTCAAACGTCAACCCAATCTTATGAAATTACTTTTCAAAGGCAGCTTAGCCATACTAGCGCTATGCCTTTTTACCTTCCCTGCTCTTTCGCAGAAAAACAAGAAAAACACTGATCTCTCTCCAAAATCCACTTATGATACTTCACTCTACAATGCGATGGAATTCCGACTTGT